>SKIY01000076.1 GCA_007116205.1 Candidatus Izemoplasma sp.
ACTTGTATGCCAATCCGCTTAAAAAGCTTTTCTTCTTGCTCATTAGATTGAGATGGATCCACATCATGATTCCCCATATTGACACTCCTTCATCTTTAAGAATTGTTTTTATTTTACCACAAATTTTAATAATTTGTAAACGCTTATTCCTTTTATTAAATTCACTCATTTATACAAATTATTTTATTTATTCCTCAAGAAGTATAATAATATCCATTCTATAAAATGATATGCTATAATTAAATAAAATAGTCGCGGAGGTCGGTTTATGGAAACCATGCATTTAATCGTTCAGAAAAAACCTACAATCGAACCTTTGCTCCCATTAATAGCTGGTTCATTTCAGGACTACAAAATTACTAAAATAAGTTCTCAAGCAATACTAATAACATTTTCTCAAACTATTGACACTAATGATTTTGAGGATGTTTATTCGTTATGGCTTAGCGATATCGAAGAGCCCTTTAAACTATTATTTTTACCATATAATGCATTTAATGTGTTAGATGTTAAAGATATTTTAATTGCCTTAGAAGCACTTTCCCCAAAAGTATATTACTTTAATGAAATACTGCTTCATACAATTCAATCCGATTATAAGTTAAAACATTCGATAATTAAAAAACTGAACAAAGTGTTAATCCCTTCGCTTATAACAACACTACTTCGGCTCGCAGAAGCCGACATGAATATGAGCATCGCTGCAAAAAAACTGTATATTCATAGAAATACGATGCTATACCGAATTGATCAAATTCATTCCTTAACCGGAATCGATCCAAAACACTTTGAAGGATTACTCATATTTTATCTATTATTTAAACGATAAGTTGTGCACATTGCCCATAGCATTTGCACTTCTTTTTTTTTATAATAGAGTCAACGTAAAATAAAGGAGTGTTATAAATGGCAGAATTAAAATTTAAAGATATTAAGAAAGTTTATGAGGGCGACGTCGTTGCAGTTCAAGACTTTAACCTCGAAGTAAAAGATAAAGAGTTTGTTGTTTTTGTTGGTCCATCTGGGTGTGGTAAATCAACCACATTACGTATGGTCGCAGGGCTAGAAGATATTACCGAAGGTGAATTGTACATCGATGACCGCCGTGTTAATGATGTTCCACCAAAAGATCGTGATATTGCTATGGTATTTCAGTCATACGCGCTTTATCCACATATGAGTGTTTATGACAATATGGCTTTTGGATTAAAACTTCGTAAAATGCCGAAGGACTTGATTAAAGAGCGTGTTGATAATGCAGCTGCCATCCTTGGTTTAGAAGATCTACTAAAACGTAAACCAAAAGCATTGAGTGGTGGACAACGTCAACGTGTAGCTTTAGGGCGTGCAATCGTGCGTAACGCTAAAGTATTCTTAATGGATGAACCTTTATCAAACCTTGATGCAAAACTGCGTGTGAAAATGCGTGCAGAAATAATTAAACTTCATGAAAGAATCAAAACAACTACCATCTATGTTACCCATGACCAGGTAGAAGCGATGACTATGGCTGATCGCATCGTCGTTATGCATGACGGTTTTATCCAACAAGTTGGATCACCTAGAGAAATTTATAACACCCCTAACAATATTTTTGTGGGTGGTTTCATTGGAACGCCATCAATGAACTTCTTAAATGGTAAAGTTAGTGAAGATGGTTATTTTGCAAACAATGAGATCAAAATCAAAGTTCCTGATGCAAAAATGAAAATTCTTACAAAAAATAAACAAATTGACAAACCAATTGTAATGGGAATTCGCCCTGAAGACATCCATGATGACAACAATGTTAAAAAAGCATATCCTGAAGCACTTGTCAAACTTAAAGTTGATGTTTCAGAGCTTCTCGGAAGTGAGACCAACATTACTGCTGAGGTTGATAAAGAACTTATTATCGCCCGAGTAGACGCACGCACTGATGTTAACATTGGTGATACCATTGAACTTGTCTTTGATATGAATAAAGTCCATTTCTTCGATAAAAAAACTGAACAACGCTTAAAATAAACAAAAAAGTTGCCCTCAGGCAACTTTTTTTATTTTACACTATGCGCATGATTAACATAAACACTAATATACCAGTAATAAACGCAGTGTATATAAACGCATCGGGATTATAAATAACGCCCAAATTTATTATATACCTGTTTTAATTATTAAGTGATATACTTAAACTAAGTTAAAGAACAATTTTCGAGGTGATAATCTTGATACAAAACACATTACAAAAACAAGTGCTTTTACAAGATACGCTACTAGAAATCTCAGCGATGCTTATTGATGCGACTCAGCAAACTATTGATCAAACCATCACCAATAGCCTTAAAATCTTAGGTGAGCTATTACATTGCGATCGAACCTATGTCTTTACTTACGACACAACAAAGGCTACAACAAGCAATACCCATGAATGGTGTGCAGAAGGTATAACTGAAGAAATAGATAATTTACAAGGCATACCTATAGAGACACTTTCAGGGTGGCACGACTTGCACGCCAAGGGTAATGAATTATTTATAAAAGATGTATCAACATTAGAAAACAAAGCGATCAAGACGATTTTAGAAAGTCAAAAAATCAAAACCGTTTTAACCGTACCCATGATGAAAAGTGGCGAATGCAAAGGATTCGTCGGTTTTGATTCCGTAAGATCTCATCGAGAATACGATGTGTATGAACCAAATTTATTAAAAGAATTTGCGAATATATTATGGTCAGCTATGGAACGTATAAGGCTACAAAAAAAGCTTGAAGACTCTGAAATCATGCTTAGAACCGTACTCGATACCATTCCGGTTAGGGTTTTTTGGAAAGATACAAAGCTAAAGTATTTAGGTGCAAATAAGTTATTTGCGCAAGATGCGGGATATGATGATCCTAAAGCCATAATCGGTAAAATCGATACACAGCTGCATTGGACAAACCAAGCTGCATTATATAATAAAGATGATTTAAGTGTCTTGAAAAATAATAAACCTAAAATTAATTATGAAGAACCGCAAACCTCATCCGATGGTAAAGCGATTTGGCTAAAAACCAGCAAAGTACCACTAAAAAACTCTAGTGGAGAACTCATTGGCATATTGGGCACTTACGAAGACGTGACCAAAATCAAAAAACTCTCCTTAAACATTCAAAAAGCCCATAAAAAAATTGAAACTGAAAACCAACGTTTTATGAACTTAGTCAACTCGACCGATGATATTATCTTTGAGCTTGACACCGATTTAAAACACCGTGCAGTATACGGGAAATGGCTAAATAAGTACAATTATAAAGCTTCTGTTTTCCTCAATAAAACGTTTACTGAGATTCTTGGTAAAAAAGATGCACTCATTCACATTAAGCATGCTAAAATCGCCCTAAAAGGCGAAAGTACAACCTATGAATGGCATAGTAATATAAACAATGAAAAAAAATACTTTCAAACATCACTCTCACCAATCATTGATAAAGAAAAAGTTATCGGAATTGTTGGTATTGGTAGAGATGTCACTGAGAAAGTTAAACATTTAGATGAAATTGAGTACTTAAGTTTTCATGATTACTTAACTGGTTTATATAATCGACGCTTTTTCGAAGAAGAACTGAAACGACTAAATACCAAAAGAAACTACCCTTTTGGGATTATGATAATGGATGTTAACGGCTTAAAATTGCTCAATGATGCGTTTGGTCATAACGCCGGCGACGAAGCTTTAAAAGCCGTCGCAAACTCAGTAAAAAAAGTCTGTCGAGAAGACGATATTATCGCTAGGATTGGCGGTGATGAATTTGGTATAATTTTACCAAACACGCCATCAGACGCTTGTGACAACATACGGTTGCGCATCGGAGAAACAATCAGCGCAATAAAAATTAATAACCTCGAAGTTTCAGTTGCAATAGGCTACAGTATAAAAAACACAGATCGAGAAGACTTAACAACACTCATAAAAAATGCAGAAGATTACATGTATAAACGTAAAGCAATAGAAAGTAAAAGTATCCGAAATAAATCCATTCAAAGCATCCTAAAAACGTTAACCGATAAACATATCTAAGAACAAGTTCATTCCGAGCGCGTTGGAAAAATATGTAAACGTCTTGGTGTAGCAATGCAGCTTAGTCAAGATATGATTGATGAATTGTATCACGCCGGCACACTTCATGATATTGGGAAAATCACCATGCCTGATTCAATTCTGAAAAAACCAAGCGCCTTAACAAGTCAAGAAAGAGAAATTATCGAAAAACATACTGTTAATGGCTATCAAATATTACGTTCAGCTGATGAATATTCAAACCTTGCTGTATATGCCCTCTCACATCACGAGTGGTTTGATGGCAATGGTTATCCCAACAAACTAAAGGGCACTGAAATCCCTTTAATATCACGTATCATCGCTATTGCTGATGCTTACGAAGTCATGACCTCAGACCGGCCTTATCGGAAAGCACCTGGTCAAGCATACGCCATAAAAGAACTAAAAAACTTATCTGGAAAACAATTTGATCCTCACATCGTTGATGTATTTATTGATACCTTACAATCAAAGGAGTGATATTGTGTGTGGTCGTTTTACTTTAACCGTAAGTGAACAAACCCTACAAACCTATTTAAATAACACCTTTAATGTATCTAACAAAACCGCTATATCTCATCAACCACAATATAATATAGCGCCCAGCCAAAATATACTAACCGTTATCAATGATGGAAAAAAAGATAGAGTAGGCTACATTAGTTGGGGCTTTATCCCTGCTTGGCAACACACTAAAAAAAACGCAATAATTAACGCTCGCAGTGAAACCATTGACAAGCTAAAAAGCTTTAAACAAGCATTCAAACTAAAAAGATGCATCATATTATCAGACGGGTTTTATGAATGGCATCACATAACTAAAAAACCATTTCACTTTACACTAAGCAACAGAAAGATTTTTGCTTTTGCAGGACTATGGAATAGCACTATATTAGAAGATGGCACAACCCATTACAGCTGCGTTATTATAACCACTGAAGCTAACGCCTTACTTAAAGACAAACACCATAGAATGCCCGTAATACTATCTCCAAACGACTATTCTACATGGTTAAATCCTAATCAAAACAATACAAAAACACTTAAAACTATACTAAAACCCTATAAATCAAGTGATATGTCCGCTTATCCAGTCTCATCAGCTGTAAACAATCCTTCCAATAACTTTATAGACTGTATTAAACCATTATAAAAAGGTGAGCAAGCTCACCTTTTATTGTTTTCCTAGCTTCTTTAATAAAGTTCTTAGCGCCATCTCATCAGCATGGCTTAAAACATTCAATTTATTCCGCATCCGTATCCTATGTTCTTCATAGATATCACTAAACATAGATTTACCTTTTTCAGTAAGCGCGACTAAATAACTCCGATTGTCGCTTTTTTGTTTTGTTTTAGTAATAAACGCTTTCGTTTCCAAACGCCCAAGCACATAACTTAAACTTGATGGCGCGATTAAAAT
>SKIY01000071.1 GCA_007116205.1 Candidatus Izemoplasma sp.
AACAAAAAAGTAAAAAGCGTTTTATCGCTTTTTTCTTTTTCTGCGGTATAATAGTTACGGTGAGGTTATGAAAATACTTTTTTATCTTATAGTGTATAGTGTTTTAGGGTTCGTGTTAGAACGCATTATCAATCTAGTTGCATGGGGTATTTGGTATGATAATTCGGTTTTAATTGGACCGTATCAACCGATGTATGGATTGGGTATTGTATTCACACTACAAGTGTGGCTTTTTTTGAAGCGGTTTAAAGTCTCTTTAGCACTTAAATATAGTTTATTAATTGTTAGTGCTATTATGATTACAAGTGTTACTGAATATGTCTCAGGCAGTTTATATGAATATTTTTATAATGATGTTTTATGGGATTATCGGTTAACGTTTACGTTTTGTCAAGGACCGTACACGTGTTGGTTTCCAACGATGTTGTTTGGATTTTTAGCTACTTTTACGGTTCTTTATGTACATCCTATGTTGGACAGTTTTATGTTAGTTATACCAAAGTGGGTAAAGTATATTATCGTGCTTGTCTTCTTACTAGATGTCATTTATACTTACTATGAGGTGTTTTTATGAAAAAGCGAGATTATTTGGTGTTGTTTCTTTCAGCGCTTGCAGTATTTTTAATCGTATTTCCAGTGACATCAAAAGCTTTCTTTTCTTTTACGGATCGCTATGCGATTTTTGGAGGATTTATTAAGTTTTTTCTTTTTGCGACATTTGGAGATATTTTAAGTCACCGCATTAAGTATCGAAATTATCGTGTGCCTGGATTGTTGTATAAAGCTTTTATTTGGGGATTTATAGGAATAAGTGTTGTTTTTGTTTTTCAAATATTTACCGTCGGAATTGATCATTTACAAACGATTGGATTATTGCCATTTGCAGGAAGTGTCTTTGCAAGTGCAGTGTTCACGAGTATTTTTATGAATGTTACTTTTGGCCCAACGATGATGTTGTTTCATCGTGTTACAGATCACTATATAGAGCATAAAGTTGATGACCGTAAACATCGGTTGACGGAGACGATTCAAACGCTTGATTATCGTGGTTTTTTACGATTCGTTGTGTTTAAAACGATACCGCTTTTTTGGATCCCAGCCCATACGATTACATTTATGTTAGATGATACATATCGCGTCTTTTTTGCGTCACTACTCGGTGTTGCACTAGGGTTGTTACTGGGTATTGCCAAACCGACCATTAAGCAGGAGGGGTAATATGTCATTTACTTCTGATGCAAAGCGAGAGCTTATGGGACTTGAAATGAAAGATTGTTGTCGCTTAGCAGAGCTAAGTGCGTTATTAGCTGTAAATGGATTTTTATCGATATCTAATGAAGGGGTATCAATTACGTTTCAGACAACGAGTTTACCTTTGGTGCGCAAAGTGATTACGTCGATTAAAAAGTTGTATAAAATTGAAGTTGATGTTATTAGTAAGGCTCAAGTTAGGTTAAAGAAAAAGAATCAGTACAGTGTTGTTATGAAACAAAAAGCACATACCATTATTAATGAGTTGTCATTGATGGACCAAAACAAAGGGTTTGCGCAAAGTATAGATGAAACGTTGTTGCTTAAAACATGTGATGCTCGTGCGTATTTACGAGGGGTGTTTTTGGCATCTGGGTCCATTAATCATCCGGATAGTTCGAGCTACCACGCTGAGATGTCGGTACCTAATGAAGGCTTTGCGGAAGATTTGATTGACTTAATGGCACGATTTGATCTCCATGCGAAGTTGCATAAAAAGAAGCGTGGGATGATGGTTTATATGAAAGAATCAGAAAAAATTGCTGATTTCTTACGTGTAGTGGATGCGACACAAGCGTTGTTGACGTTTGAAGATGAACGGATTAAACGTGATTTTGTTAACTCTATTACGCGAGTTATGAATATGGAACTTGCGAATCAAAACAAAACGTTAGAAGCGGCGCAAAAACAGTTGAAAGCTATTGCGGTATTGGAAAATTTAGTTGATATGACTAAACTGCCTGAAACCGTGCACGAAGCTATATTACTGCGTAAAAAGTATCCGGAATCGTCACTACAAGAATTAAGTGAACACAGCTCAGAACATTTCCGTAAACCTATTTCGAAGTCGGGATTAAATCACCGGTTTAGAAATATTCACCAAATGGCTCAGGAGGTATTAGATGATTACAATGATTGATGGAATAGGTATTGATATCGTTGAGCTTGAGGATATAAAAAAGCGTATGAATGAAGCTTTTCTTAAACGCATATTGTCTAATGAGGAGTATCAAAGATACCTGTCTATTAACGATTTAGGAAGACAGATTGCTTTTGTGGCTGGACGTTTTGCAGCAAAAGAAGCGTATACGAAAGCGTATGGTGTGTTTGAAACGCCTTTGATGTTTTCTGAAGTTAGTATTACTCAAAGCGAAAATCAAAAGCCTGTTTTAAAGTCTCAATACAGAAGTTTGGATATTTGTGATGTAAGTATTTCACATAGTGAACATTATGCGGTGGCTATCGTTGTTTTACAAAAGAAAGACCAATGATCAAACTTAGCGTTGATCATTGGTCTTCTTTACTACATCAATAAGGTTAAGTATTTTTTTCTTAATTGCATCACGTGTCTCAATATAATCTTCAATTGGGCCACCACTTGGATCATCAAGTCCCCAATCTTCACGGTGCGTGGTTGGGACGTAAGGACATTCTACACCACATCCCATAGTAATTAAGTAATCTAAATGCTCTGGTAAAACTTCTAATGTTTTAGGGTATTGTTGGCGAATATCTACCCCATCAAGCGCCATCGCTTTAACAGCTAAGGGTTTGACTTCCGGATAGTTTTCTGTTCCTGCAGAATAAACTTCAAAAAGATTTTTGCCGAGTGTTTTTAAATAGCCTTCTGCCATTTGTGACCGGCAACTGTTATGAATGCAAACAAACGCAACTTTAATCATATGTATCGACCTCACTTTCACATATATTATATATAATATTATGCGGATTTACAGAAAATTGACATATTGTTTACAGATACAACTTACCCATCCTATTACGACATATGACTTGTAAATAGATAGGATATTCGATATAATGATTTCGATTAGGAGATGATAACATGAAGAATGATTTACGTAAACCGCGTTTAGACCCTTTAAAAATAGCGATTATCGGGGTTGTTGGATTGGCGCTATTTTTTGTGGTGATGATTATTGCTTTTGGAGAGAACTGGGAATCACAAGTAGCAGAATTAAGTGACGAGGAGACGTTTTTTGTCTATCTTTATACTGAAGACTGTGAATTTTGCCAAGAGTTAGCACCAGAAATTCAGTTTTTTACTCAAGAACAACCGATGGGGATTCACCTTATTCCTGAAGATGCTGTTACGACTTCAATACGATTACCAAGTGATCAATCTCGTGTCCCACGTATTTTTGTAGTGCACCAAGGTGAAATTGTAAGAATTGAAGCAGGATTACCGGATATTCGCGCATTATTAAATGAAGCACATCAAGGTATTTTTCAACCATAAATAAGCCTTAGGGCTTTTTTTCTCGGAGGAAGCTATGGAAACTAAAATTATTGAAGGTTTAGCGACACAACTTGATATTAAAACGAAACAAGTCCAAAGTGTACTAGAATTATTAACGGAAAATACGGTGCCGTTTATTGCACGATATCGTAAAGAGTTAACTGGTGGACTTGACGAAGAACAAATACGTGAGATTGAGAAGGCGTATGAATACCGCAAACAATTAAAAGAGCGTAAAGAGGATGTTATCCGTTTAATCGATGAAAAAGGGATGTTAACGGAAGAACTGCGAAACGCTATTTTAGTTGCGGAGAAATTGGTTGATGTTGAAGATTTATACAGGCCTTATAAAGAAAAGAAAAAAACAAAGGCAACCGAAGCGATTAAAAAAGGATTGCAACCACTTGCAGATTTTTTATTGAGTTTTCCTGTTGAAGCTGATATTGAAGCAAAAGCTCAAGAATTCCTAAATGAAGATGTCACGACTAAAGAAGAAGCAATAGAGGGTGCGAAACATATTGTCGCTGAGCATGTTAGTGACACGGCTGAATACCGTAAATGGATAAGGCAGCATACTGAGCGTCTAGGGGTTCTCACAACGAATAAAAAGAAACAAGCTGAAGATCAGCGTGGTACATATGAAATGTATTATGCTTATGAAGAGCCTATTAAACGGATAAAACTTTTCCGTGTATTAGCGATCAACCGCGCTGAAAAAGAAAAAGTGTTAACAGTAAAAATAGCTGTTGATGAGATAAAAATCATTGATTATTTAAAACATCAAGTACTTCCTAAAACCTATACAGTGACTGCGACCATTGTTACAGAAGCTATAGAAGATGGTTACAAACGCTTAATTAAACCGTCTATTGAACGAGAGATACGTTCGATGTTAAGTGAAAAAGCGGAAGAACAAGCCATTCATATATTTAGTGAGAATTTACGTAGTTTATTATTACAACCACCTATGAAAGGTAAACGTGTTTTAGGTGTTGACCCTGCGTATCGAACAGGATGTAAACTGGCTGCAGTTGATGAGATGGGTAAATTATTAGAAATCGGAGTTATTTTTCCCCACCCAAGGCAACCAAGAGAAGTTGTTTCAGAAGATCAGTTACTACAAGCGCAAAAAAAGGTTGCTCGATTTTTAAAAACGCATAATATTGATATTGTTGCGATTGGGAATGGTACTGCTTCAAGAGAGACTGAAGCCTTTATTATAGAGACGTTTAAAAAGCTTAGAGATACATACTACTATGTGATTGTAAATGAAGCTGGAGCGTCTGTTTATAGTGCGAGTGAGCTTGCGAAGAAAGAGTTTCCAGATTTACAAGTAGAAGAGCGTAGTGCAGTGTCGATTGCAAGAAGGCTACAAGATCCATTAAGTGAACTGGTTAAAATTGATCCGCAATCTATTGGCGTAGGACAGTATCAGCATGATGTCACCCAGTCAAAACTGGCAAATCAATTAGATTTTGTTGTAGAAACAGTTGTGAATCAAGTTGGTGTAAACGTCAATACCGCAAGTGCTCAATTGCTTGCGTATGTCAGTGGTTTATCAAAAACAGTGGCCGCAAACATTGTTGCGATGCGTGAAGAAATTGGTGCATTTAAAAACCGTAAAAAACTGCTAAAGGTCCCAAAACTTGGTGCTAAGAGCTATGAACAAGCTGTTGGATTTTTAAGAATATTAAATGGTGATAATCCGTTAGATAAAACCTCTATTCATCCAGAGAGTTATCCTTTAGCCGAGCAAATATTAGAGAAACTAGAAGTAGATTATGAAGCGATTGGGTCGGATATGATTAAAGAGAAGCTCGCTAAAATAAACCATTCAGATTTAGCGAACACTTTACAAGCAGGACTACCAACTGTAGAAGATATTTGTCTAGCTTTAGAAGCCCCTTTAAGAGATCCGCGCGATGATGTGGAAGCACC
>SKIY01000107.1 GCA_007116205.1 Candidatus Izemoplasma sp.
ACCGTTTTAACGAACGCGCTTTCCAAATGATTGTCGCGGTGCTATTGTTTATTATCGGTATCAATAGTATCTTTGGTATTTTGGGATAAAGAAAAGTTCGCAATATGCGAACTTTTTTAGTAAGAAGCTATGGTGCCATCAGTACGTTTTTCAGTACCTGCGATATAAACATTCGTGGTGAGATCGCGCCATATGATTTGGCCGCGTCCAAAGCTACTATAATTATCTAGTATAACTACATGATGACCTCTTTTGCGTAATGCCTCTACAGCAGCGTCATTAAAATCACTTTCAACATGGATGGTATTTTTTTCTATCCATTGCCACCGTGGAGCATCTAAAGCGGCTTGGGGGTTTTGTAAGTGATCGATGGTATTGATTAGAACTTGCAAATGTCCTTGTGGTTGCATAAACCCGCCCATAACACCAAACGGACCAATAGGCTGATTGTTTTTTGTAACAAATCCAGGGATAATGGTATGGTAGCTATGTTTGTTTGGTGCTAAAGCATTTATATGCGTCTTATCCATACTGAAATTATGTCCGCGGTTTTGCATTGCAATACCAGTACCAGGAATAACAATCCCACTACCAAATCCCATGTAATTGCTTTGGATAAAGCTAACCATGTTACCGTCTTGATCGGCTGTAGCTAAGTAAACTGTGCCACCTTTTGATGGTTTATCAGCATGAGGGATTTGAGCTTTTGAGGTGATTGATTTACTACGCTTTTTTGCATAGTCTACAGATAAGAAATCTTCTGGTCTAAATGTCATTTTTTCGATATCAGTTAAATGTGTTTGGGCATCAGAAAAAGATAATTTCATCGCTTCAATCTCTTGATGTAGGCGTTCATGTGAACTTTGTCCATCTTTTTGAACTTGTTTTAAAATGTTTAGCGCTTGCAGCGCTATCAAGCCTTGTCCATTCGGTGGTAGTTCCCAAATATCATATCCTTTATAAGATACAGACAGTGGATCTACCCAGCTTACGCGATGGTTTTTTAAATCCTCTAAAGATAAAAAGCCATCGTTATTTGTGATGTGGTTACTGATTTTTTTTGCAAGATCACCTTCATAAAATGCTTTTCCCTTGGTTGAAGCAATCGCTTCTAGTGTTTTCGCATGCGCTTCACTAGACCAAATTTCACCAGCTTTCGGTGCCCGGTTATTTGGGGCAAAAGTGTCAAACCATGTTTTGTATATCGGATTCTTTAAGTGTTTTTTGTATACTTTAAAGGCTGCGTCCCAAGAAGCTGCGAGTTCTAGTGATACAGGAAACCCATCGCGGGCATACATAATTGCAGGCGCTAAAACAACTTCTAGAGGTAACACACCAAATCGTTTAGAAAGCGCTGCCCATGCTGAGGGTGCTCCTGGTACAGTAATTGGGTAGACACCGAATCTCGGCATTTCTTTCATTCCTTTGCGGTGCATTTCATCAATGCTTATACTACTTGGGCTTTTTCCTGAAGCATTTAACCCATATAAAGCATCTTTAAACCACACAATTGCGAACGCATCACCACCAATACCATTACTGGTTGGTTCTACAACTGTTAAACATGCGGCTGTAGCAATAGCCGCATCTATCGCATTACCACCTTTTTGTAAGATGCTTAAACCTGCTTGTGCAGCTAATGGTTGTGATGTTGCAACTACCCCGTTTTTTGCAAAAACAGGTTTTTGCTTTGATAAATAAGGATTATTATAAGGGTTATTAACAAACATATTTGATTACCTCCTTATGTTTTATATCACTCGTTATTGTATCATAAAACCATTAAAACGGGGACAAAGATATATTTATTCAGCGCTTTTACTTGCGTAATAATCGTATGTTACTGAATAAATGTTGAAATTAATACGATAAAGTGATATTATTAAGTTTAAATTAGCGCTTACATCAAAAGCACATCTAGTTTATCCAGTTTAATCTAGTGATTATGACAGTTTATTATTGGCATTATGTGCATTGGCACTTAATTAAATAAAAAGGAGAGGTTATTTATGAGAAAGTGGTTACCAGTTTTATTATTATTATTTGCTTTTTCACTAGCTGCTTGCGGCAATGGTGAAGAAGACCCAGAACCATTAGAGGATCCAGTTGCGGCAGAAGGACATATCATTGTTTGGTTCTATAACAGTAATGAGTGGGACGATGTTCGCGTGTGGGCATGGAATGAGGATGGAAATTTCTACGCTGCATGGCCTGGAGATGAAGCAGAACAACATGGTGATACGGATTGGTTCTATATGGAAATACCATTTGAAGATGGCGATGAAGTAGGTATTATTTTTAATGGTGTTGATGGTGCAGTTCAAACTGAGGATGTTGATATTATTGATGATGTTAATGTTTATCTAACTGTTAATAGCGAAGCTTTTGACTCAAAAGAAGCTGCTGAAGCATCAATTGATTAAAAAAATAAGCGATCCCCCCTGGATCGCTATTTTTTTAGAGTTCTTTCGCATTTGAAACTGTTCTATTAGATATATCTAATGGAAAGTTGAACATATAAAACTGATTTTAATGTTAGAAGATGTTTTGAAGCGGGGTAAGAGTACTATATTATTAACGATGATGTATTTAAGTAAGAATTGTGCAGAAAAACGAATTTTTTCTTTCGCATTTTTTTTAACAGCAGGATCATTAATAGGTCACATTTTCCAAAAGGTGAATAAGCTTTGATTGGATTATTTTTTTCATTGCAGTAATTTACTGTTTCTTTCTGTATATGTTCTACATGATATTTTGCTTGATTAACATAGAAAATAATGTTTTGTTTTCAGTAATATTATCTAAGTAATTAGGTGCAAAATCGGATACATAATCGCACGCATTTTTTATCTATATATAGCTTTTCCAAAGCTTTATAAGCGTTAACATTTTCTATTGCATGATCGCTACCAACATCATCCCTCGGCCAAGAAGCATGAATCAAATAAAGATCTAAACAAGTAACATCTAAAGCGTTTATCGATTTTTAAAAAGCGGATAGTGAGCCTTCATAGGTTTTTATGGCAGGGTACAACTTTGACGTAATAAAAATTCTTTTGAGGGCAATAGGAAAGTAAGCAATTGCTGTTTAAACAGCTACTTTATTTTTATACATAGCTGCAGAGTCAATATGACGATATCCTGAATTTAATGGATTTAAAACTGCTTGATAAGGCACATCACCTTTTAAAGACGCAGTTCCAAATTCTAAGCATGAATCTTGACATCGTTTTACTATGTGTATATTTTCATTCTATCGCTCATTGCAATTACTTATATTGTAGCCCAATATTATATTGTAATGCTAATATACAACATAACTAAACACCTATACAAGATGCAGTTCATGTTGTAAAATGAACGTAAAGTAGGATTGGAGGCGGTGATTATTCAAACACCATTATACAAAATGCATTATACAGATGGGTACAATCATTTTTACGTGAAACGCGATGATTTATTACCTTTTTCTTTTGGTGGAAACAAATATCGAAAAGCGCTTTTGTATTTTGAAACAATTCTGAAAAAAGGGTATAAAACCGTTGTGACTGTTGGTAGCGCTTCAAGCAATCATTGCCGCATTATAGCGAATCTAGCGAAAAAACATGCCCTTAAATGCTATATTGTTTCGCCAAAAGAAAGTGAAAAAACTGCTTATAATCGAACCATGACAGAACTATTAGATGCTGAAATCATAACGCCAGAAAAAGCTGACATGAAAGTAACCATTGATTCTCTTATACATACGCTAGTGGCTGAAAACAAGAAACCATTTTATATTAAGTTGGGTGGGCATGGTCTACTCGGTACACAAGCTTATAAAGAGGCCTATGAAGAAATTTATCGAGACAAAGAATATCCGTTTGATTATATTTTTTTGGCAACTGGAACAGGTACGACGCAAGCAGGGTTAGTAGTTGGAAAAATGCTTCATGGTGGTAGCGAAGAAATCATGGGGATTAGTGTTTTATCCAAATATGAACAGGTGTTCAAACACGTCCATGAAAGTATCTTGGAGTATATAGATGAACATGATTTACATTTTGACACCCTACCAATTCAAATTACAGATGACTATCTCGCAGGTGGCTACGGACAGTCAAATGAGGCTCTAAATCAGATAATAAAAACTATTTTAGCTTTGGATGGCATTGCACTTGATCCAGTCTATACCGCAAAAGGATTTTGGGGTATGGTAGAACATTTAAAAAAACAAAACATAAAAAACAAAAAAGTTTTGTTTATTCATACCGGTGGAGCACCTATCTTTTTCGATGCTCTCAATCAATTATAAAAAGGCGGGCAATGAAATTAATATCAATTGATATGGAAGCCTTATGGAAGATTACATCTAAAGAACAGATTCATCATGATGGTAAATTTTACCAACAAGGTCGGAATCTCATGGTTGAATAACTTAATATTGTACTGGAGATATCGCTTTATTTAGGCATCAGTGGAGTTTTAATTAATAAAGCCCATGATTGTATGGATAATATTCTCGTTGAAAGTGTGCATCATAAAGCAACGCTTATTACTAGTAGTCATAAACCGCTGTCAATGATGGAAGGTATCTCAGCGCAGTTTGATGGTGTCATTTGCATTGTCTATCATCTACCTGCTAACACTAATAAGGGTATGCTTGATGATAAATATTCTGGTAAAATAGTTGAATTGATCGTGTTAATGGAGAAATTTAGGGGAGAGTGGATTAAACACGTGGCGCGAAGTGGAATTTAATGTTCTTTTAATATTTGCATCAGCCGATGATGTTTTTATAAAACAAGTACAAGAAGAAATAGGTGATATTCCAATTCTTGCAGTAAAACATGCAAACTCGTGATATGCTGTAGAACATCTTTCAAAATCTTTATTAAAAGAATAATATAAAGCAAAACTAAGTAAAGCTATAAGCAATTTAAGTAAAAAAGTAGTTCAATCCTCCAAACCAATCATTGAAAACTTTACGCATAAAGAAAATACCATGCTTTTAAATTCGTTATTGCTAGAAAGTGTTAAACAAGGAGACACTAAACCATTAAATTTAAGATGCATAATTATCTAATATTTTATAAGAAATTTAGACCCTTATTTAAGCTAGCACAATAAACCTTGGTGCAAGATGGATAGAAACTATAAAAAAGGGGCTGTAAAGAATTGAAGTTTTAACTAATTTCAAGGCTTTGCGGCCTTTTCTTTTGCCAAAAATAAAAAAAGCGCCTAAAATAAGCGTACGAATAGATGCCTAAATACATTTCCCAGGGGAAATGGTAATTTATTAGAATGATGTTTAACCTCTATACTGTTTGTTATGGAATTTTTTAAGATTATAGCCAATTGCTATTAAGTTCAGTTCTAACTTTATACCTGAAAATAGCGTTCTCGTAAATCGACGAAACTTCATATCTTCTTTAATGAC
>SKIY01000024.1 GCA_007116205.1 Candidatus Izemoplasma sp.
AAAGAGGCCGTTTTAACAATTACAAAAAAGATTGTCGATATGGTTTTTAAAGAAAATACGATTTTAATACCTTTACTTGCGGATACGTTAAACTTATATAACTTTATAAAAATAGCTGAAGCAAGTGATGAAATCGGGTATTTTCTTGAAAAACCAGCTGTGATGTGGCATGTAGAATCAACGGACTCTGAAACAGAAGACGTAAAGACGAACACCGCAGAGGTAGTGTTTGATGCTGGGGCTTTACCACAAGCTGTTGTGAATGCGATGTTAAATACGCTGCCGCTAGACCTTACGTTTGTTGATGCTGATGGTCACGTACGGTATTTTACGCAAGGAAAAGAACGTATTTTCGACCGCCCAAAAACAATTTTAGGCAGACATGTAAATATGTGTCATCCCCCTGCCAGCGTACATATCGTTGAAAAGATTGTCGAAGCGTTTAGAACCGGTGAAAAAGATCATGAAGATTTTTGGATTGAGCTACGCGGACAGTTTTTACATATTCGCTATTTTGCGGTAAGAGATGCTGAAGGGACATTTTTAGGCACATTAGAAATGACTCAAAATGTGGCCCCGATACGCGCACTTGAAGGCGAAAAGCGTTTGATGGACGAATGATGCTAAAAGCAATATATGTATTTTTAGGGACAGTTTGTTTGGTATTAGGAAGTATTGGTGTTGTTTTACCGTTAGTGCCAACCACACCATTTTTGCTTTTGACTGCCTATTTTTACGCAAAAGGGTCGAAACGTTTTCATGATTGGTTTATTGCAACGTGGCTTTACCGTAAGCATTTAAAAACTTTTGCGGAAAACCGGGCAATGACAATAAAACAAAAAATGTCGTTATTATTGTTTGTCGATTTTATGTTATTGTTTCCGTTTATTTTACTACCCTACACTTGGGCTAAACCGCTAATTATTGTGCTTGTAATAAGCAAATACACCTATTTCTTTACAGCCGTAAAAACGATTAAGAAAGAAGCAGTTAAAACCAGCATTTCATAAGTGAAATGCTGGCTTTTTTTATGGTGTATAATCTTTTAATAGTTGGACATAAAAATCTTTATTATCTAAAATGGCTCGGATGTCTTCATCACTCAATGTTTTGACGATTTTCATCGGATTTCCAACCACCAATGTTTTTTCAGGTACTTTTTTACCAGGTGGCACGACACAGCCTGCAGCTACAAGTGCATGTTTGCCGACAATCGCTTGGTCTAAAATAATACTGCCCATTCCGATTAACGCTTCATCCTCTACGGTAGCAGCGTGGATAATCGCACCGTGTCCAACCGTAACATTTTTACCGATAATTGTAGGCATATTCGTATTGGTGTGAATAATGGCGCCATCTTGGATATTGGTGTTTTCTCCAATGACAACCCGGTCCATATCGCCGCGGATGACGGCGTTATACCATACCCCGACGTAATCGTTTAATGTGACATCACCAATCACGCGTGCCCCATCAAATATACTAGCCGTTTCAGATACATGTGGTGTTTTCCCTTTATATGTTTGAATCATACGCATCACCTCCATCACATTATAGCATATAACCAGGCGTAAGCTTAAAAAACACGAATTTAAAACCGAATAAATTCACCATCGCATTAACAATAATTCGTTAAGACAAGGGGTTCTGAATATGCTATAATAAATGTAATGTCACTACTACATAGAGGTGCTTATGCGTTGTAAACATTGTTCTACAAAAATAACGAGTGATCATAAATATTGTCCGCGTTGTGGTGCAACGCTCGAGACACAAAAAATGAAGTCATCCTCATCATCGCGCAACGTTGAAAGTCGGTGTGATTTTTGTAATGGCACCCTTAAAAACAGCGAAGCATTTTGTTCGCATTGTGGTAAAGCAAATGATGCCTATCAAGAACCACAAAAAAAACGTAGTGACGCTGTAAGTTCTACCATTTCAAATGATTCCGCAAATCACTATGTTCCGAGTACTCCCCAATACGAAGTTTCAACATCTCGACCACTTAAATCAAGAACCGTAGCAGGATTACTAGCGATATTTTTAGGTACGCTTGGCGTGCATAACTTTTATTTAGGAAATACCACAAAAGCGATTGTTCAGCTATTAGTCACATTTTTCGGTGGGGCGATCGGCGGACCCGTTATTGTAATGATTTGGGGATTTGTAGAAGGCATTATGATTCTTTCAGGATCGATTAATACAGATGGCTATAACCGCCCATTAAAGAATTAGGAGTGAAAACATGAATATATATTTACAGTTTGTTTTAATGGTTACCATTGGCGGCTTAATTGGGTATAGTACAAATAAAGTCGCGGTTCGAATGTTGTTTAGACCGTTAAAACCGCGCCGGGTTTTATTTTTTAAAGTACAAGGATTACTACCAAAACGTAAATCGTTAATTGCGCAATCTATGGGGCAAACGATTGAAGCCGAACTGTTATCGAAAGACGATATTTTTAACAGTTTTATGACAGAAGATTCGATGGAGAAATTTAAAAATCTTTTAAAAGAAGAACTGTCAAAGAAAATTAGTACTGTCGTCCCGTCAATGTTTCGAAGTATGTTAGGTCCAAACCTCGATACGATGATCCAACAGTTTATAGATACTGAGGGAGACCGGTTAATTAAAAGCTTATTTGATCATATTAAAGATGAAGGGCTTAAAAATTTAGATATTCCATCATTAGTAGAAGAAAAAGTTGAAGCGATGGACTTTTTAAAGTTTGAAGCACTTGTTTTAAACGTTGTCCGTAAAGAGTTAAGACATATTGAGTATGTTGGATTATTCCTCGGTCTTATTATTGGGGCTATTCAGTTTGTAATCGTAACGGTGTTTTAGGGAGAGGATGAAGGGTTATGAAATTTGTTCATACCGCAGATTTACATTTAGGGATGGTTATGAAACATGCCACTTTTGCTTCAAGCGACGCGCATTTGGCGCGCGTTTACGAGCTAGAAGCGGCATTTTATCGTTTATTAGACCACGTTAAAGAAAGTAAAACAGACTATTTATTCATCACTGGTGATTTGTTTGATCATCCCCATGTCGGTATCACGAAAGTCGAGTCGTTTTTTAAACGGTTATCAGAACTCGACACAGAAACGTTTATCGTCATCGGTAATCATGATACCTTTTTACATAATGAAGCATATAAATATTTAAATGACTATCAAAACATTCATTTCTTTGATGCGAATCATCATGTTGTACATTTAGATAACATCGATGTTTATGGGATGAATACCCGGGATTTTAGCGTCGCTACCCTCACCGCTTTAAACGCATCATTAAATACAAGTAAAATCAATGTGCTCTGTCTTCACGGGGATCTTTACAATCCCAAAGATGATCACTACTTAACCGACATAGCCACTTTAGCACAAACTAATTTTGATTATATTGCTTTAGGACATATTCATAAACACGCCTTTTTAAAACCACATATTGCTTATTCAGGTAATTTAGAACCTGTCGATTTTTCTGAAACAAGCGAACGCGGGTTTATTGAGGGGACACTTAGTAAACCAGTCAAAGCACATTTTGTTCCATTTGCAACGCGACACTTTATTGTCCGTGAAATCACCTTAACCCCAGATGATAACAGTCATACGTTAAGACAAAAACTCGATAAAAAAATCACTGAAGAAGAAAAAAATAAAGATTTTATCCGCATTGAACTTCATGGAGTCGTCGATAAAACATTTGTATTAAATGCGGCATTATTTGATGATATTAAACGAGAGTATTACTACATAGAATTTAAAGATAAAACGCGTGTTGACTTGGATTTAGAAACGTTAAAACGTACCTATAAAGATACATTGATCGCGCATTTAATCGAAGATGCTGAAAAAGATAACACATTAGATGACGAAAGCTTACTGCGTGCACTCCGTGTTTTACTAGAAACGGAGGCGAAATAATGCGTATCGTTAAACTGATTATTCAAGGCTTTGGCCAATTTAAAAATAAAACGTTTGATTTTAAACCAGGCCTTAATATTATTGAAGGGTTAAATGAAAGTGGAAAAACCACCTTGCACGCATTTATCGAAGCGATGTTTTATGGATTTGTCAATCCTGAAACAAAAGTAAAAAAACTGCTAGAAGCCCATGACCGCTATGAACCAAAAGCCACCGATGTATACGGCGGAAGCATGATTATCGAACATGAAAAAACACTGTATAGAATTACCAGAAACTTAAAAAAACGTAACCGCGACCCACTCACCATTATTAAAGAATCAACCGGGGAAGATATTACCAAAACCCTTGATATCGATCCCGTCAGTAAAACCGCAGATATTGGGAAATGGTTAAATATTCCTTATACGCTTTATCAAAATACGTTAAGCATACGCCAACTAGAAGCACGCACCAGTGATAATGTGGGCGAACTTTTAATGCAGCGGTTAAGTAATTTAACCACTGCCGCAAGCGAATCGCTCTCTCCACAAAAAGCGATTAAAAGCTTAGAAGAAGAACTTACAAAAATTGGGACAGACCGTGCAAGTACAAGACCATACGCGAAAAACCTCGCAGACATTGAACAATTAAATACACAAAAAGCAGCGGTTTTAAAAATGTATGAAACGCTTTTAGCGTTAAAAACAGACGTAGAAAAAGAAAAACAAACTGTTTATGCCCTTACCCAAAGCAAAACAGACTTAGAACAACAAATCACAGCGAAAGAAAACACCATCAAACGTAAACGCTACGAAATGATCGACGCACTAATGAAAGAAAAAGAAGCAAAAACGATTGAGCTTGAATCCTTATCTGCATATAAAACATTTAATCCAGACGACTTAGAGCACTATCAAGCGCTCAATCATCATATTAAAACCACACAAGAGCGGATACAAGAAAACGCTAAACG
This sequence comes from Candidatus Izemoplasma sp., assembly GCA_007116205.1. Lineage (GTDB taxonomy): Bacteria > Bacillota_I > Bacilli_A > Izemoplasmatales > Izemoplasmataceae > SLQR01. Next base: position 4,886 of record SKIY01000024.1, read on the forward strand.
GATTGAAGCTTTAGAAAAAGACATCACTGAGCTTCAAAAAACAACCGAAAACGCTGTAGACATGGATGCGGTAAAAGAAGACCGTAGAAAATTGTTAGAATTCGACCGTCAAATAGATTTAGAACGCTTACAAACATTACGGGTTGCACAGAAAGAATCGATCGAACAAACAACGCAATTAAATACTAAACGTAAAGCCCTCGAATTAAAACAATCACGCGCTTTAAAACGCTGGTTTTTAATCATTCCATTAGTGATTGGTTTTATTTACGCCGTGAAATTGACTAAACTCAACACGGCACTGATGCATATAAGAAATCAAAAAGATGTCATTGATGCAGACTTAAACACCATCGAAGCCATAGTAAAAAAACGCGATGCATTACTTGATAAACACCACGCCGATGATTTAGAAGCATTTGAAGATTACTATGAAGATGTATTAGCGCAAATCAATATCAAGCGTGCAATAGAAGAAAAACAAGAAAGTATAGAGACTTTTACAAAACAACAGTCAGCTTTAAAAAGCACTTTAAAAAAAGATCAAGAAGCGCTTGATAAATTATCAGCGCATTATGACGTTACTGACTATGAAGGATTAAAAAATACCCGAGATAAACATAAACAATACCGCGCGCATCAGCGCGAGATTGATAATATTACTACCCGTATCAACGATTACCTTGATGGGCTAGATTATCAAGCATTTAAAGCGTCAATCGACTTTCAAGCACCACACGTAAAGACGGATGATTTAGAAACGATTCAAAATCGTTTAGCAGCGCTTTTAGAAAGCATCCAAAATAAGAAACTATCGATAGAGCGTAACGAGAGCACAATCGAAACACAAGAAAAACAACACGAACCACTCGAAGCAATTGAACAAAAACTTCTGCAATGTATGCGTAAAAAAGAAGCGTTTGATCAAGAGCGCAGTGTCATTGAACAAGCTATTAAACGTATTGAAACTGCCACAAAAGCCATCGAAGAAAACTTTGCGCCGGTTTTATCAGCATCGATTAAAACGTATTTAAAACAGTTTACCGATGCGCGTTATAGCGATATTCGTGTCGCAAAAGATTTACTGTTTAAAGTATACGACCACCGCTATGAACAATTTGAATCAGCCCTACATTTTTCACAAGGGACCACTGATCAAGTGTATTTTGCGATGCGGCTAGGCATGCTTGATGCATTAAACCAAAAAACACTACCGCTTTTGCTAGATGATGCTTTCGTCTCCTATGATGATCACCGCTTAAACCATGTTTTAGAAGTTTTAAAAACAATGATAAAATCAAGACAAATCATTCTTTTTACTTGCCAAAGAAGAGAACACCATCTCAGTGAGAAAACCGCTTTAAAACACCATTATATTACCTTATAGAAAACGCCTAGTGGAAACAGGCGTTTTCTACGCTTATAATAAAAAAATCACCATAAAACATGTTACAATAATGAAGAGAGAGGGTGACTTTATGAAAGCAGATTTACACATGCACACAACCGAGTCAGATGGGCGTTTAACACGCGAAGCCCTTTTCAAACGTGCCCGTGATAAGGGAATCGATTTAATTGCGATTACAGACCATGACGTTTGCCGTCATGTTGATGATAATTATCGCTTAGCAGAAAAGTATGGTGTTAAATATATTCCCGGTATTGAACTATCAACGCTTGAAGAAGGTAAAAACGTTCATATTTTAGGCTATTTTAGAGATGACGCTTATAAAGCAAAAGCGATGGAAGCGTATTACGTTTACATAAAAAAAGGCCGCGAAAACCGCGCCAAACAATTTGTAAAAAACTTAAAAACGTATTACGATATCGAGATTACCTATGAAGATATTTTAGCGGTATCCCATGGGATTATCGCAAGACCACACATAGCCAAAGCAATCATGAAAAAGTACCCAGAGTATGAACACAATGAAATATTTAATAAGTTTATTGGTGACCACACGGAAGCATACGTACCAAGTACAGAACTTAGTGTACAAGAAGGCATCGATCTATTAAGAAAACATAACGCTTTAGTTGTTTTAGCGCATCCAAAACTACTAAAGGTTCATATTCACGATCAAGTATTGGCTTACGATTTTGATGGTATTGAAGCCATTTATGCACTCCATGATACGCGTGATAGCGACTATTACATCGACTATGCGCAACGCAAAAACATCCTAATCACTGCAGGCAGTGATTACCACGGCATCCCTAATGATACCAAACACAAAGATATAGGGGACGTGACGTTAGAAGGAAAAGCGCTTGAGCAGTTTTTAAATGTTCTGAGTCAGTAAACGATTAACAAAACGCGCAGACGCACACATGTGTGCATCTACGCGTTTTTTAATACCTGTATTAGCGCATAAAAAGAATAAAAAACAATAAAACAGTAAGCAAATTCGCAAAGAAATTAACAAGATTGTTTGACAACCACGGCATCCCAAAAGCAATTTCAGCTTTTTCTGTTTTGGTTTCAGTCATTTTACCTTCATCTAAATACTTAACTTGTATTGTTCCTAACATACTATCTATAACACTGCCAAGTACTCCAAATGCAGCAATCAGTAATAGCAGTGAAAAATCATTTAAAACAAGATAACTTAATCCCGCAAAAAGCAGTGAAGCTAAAATACTTCCGATAAATCCCAAAATCGTTACGCCACCAGATAAACCAGTTTGCATAATCTTATAAGTAAATATATGTCTAGGAAGCTTTCTAGATAATCGCCCGATTTCATTACTCCATGTATCACTTGCACTAATGGTGACACTTAAAAAGAAAAGGATGTAATAAGTTTCGTTGTTGTAAAAGAAGTATAATACCGCAAATAAAGTAGCGATACCGCCATTTGCAAAAACTTGTAATGCGGTACGATTACTAGGCCGTTTTTCTTTAGCCAAACGCCCAAGCAAAGTTGACGTTAAAAAAAACAAGATTAAGTATAAAAAAGCAAACCATCCTGCCGCGCCATAAACAACGGTACCAAGAATGATTGCCATCACTGCACCGCTATAGCTTAAGCTGTTTTTAACATAAGCCGCCACAGCAATTAATGTACTGAGCATGAAACCGATCAAAACGGTTACCATAAAAGCATCACCCCAAGTAAAAAGACAAGTAGTGGGACACTTAAATTATCCAGTCCCTTCGGTGTATAAAGTTCTACCATCGCCGCTGCAATAGCAATTAATAATATGTAGTGCCACACAAACGGAAATAAAATTAATCCGATAATCATCGTGACGATAAACATAGTAACAAAGCCAATTAAGCTTTTATTTTGATAGAGTTTAGCACTTTTAAAATGTGTTCCGAAAACCGCACTTAACCCATCGCTATAACCCATGACTAAAATCGCTAAAGCCCCAATCATTAACCGGTCAAAATAAAATGCAATAAAGGTAATAATAAATAAACTAATCGCATAATAAACTGTCCCTAAATCATTGGTCGTTTGGACATCACGCTCCATAGATTTCACTAAATTAAAACGATACGATAAGTAGTTAAGCGCAATAAATGTTAATGGTGGAATAATTGCAAAGTAATAAGTATCTTGGTCAAAGAAAAACATCGCTAAAAGCCACCAATTGGCCACACCAATATGGATGAATTTGCGACTGCCTTCATCGTTAAAAATATTCAATTTATCAAATAGGGTAGACAAGCCAATCACAGCAAAAACGAAGCCGTATGAGGCTAGTAACCCAATCATTAAAGAAGTCCCTTTTTATGTAATGTTTTTTGTACGTTTTTGCTGATGCGCCATTTTTTAAATTTACCAACCACGTGGCGCTTATTAATATTCGTATAGTTTTTACTTTGGATTTGATCCATAATAGCTTCATAAAACCGTGCCGCTAAATAGGTTGGGAGAATTGAATCCTTATCAAACAACCCAGCATTATCATAAAAAACCTGATATTGCTCTTTCGATTTCGTGATGTAGTATTCCATCATACTTCGCCATTCTGCAGTTACAAGGCCTGTCCGTGTAATTTCCAGTTGAAGTTGATGTTGTTCAATAATCTCATCAGGAAAATAGACGCGATCATTCATTAAATCATCGCGGACATCACGTAAAATATTTGTAATTTGCATGCCTTTACCAAGTTCTACAGCAACGGATTCAAGTTTTTCTTTATTGTCTTTCAATTGTTCACTTGCAATGACCGGTAGAAGCATTAAACCAACCGTACCAGCAGCCTTATAACAGTACTTATCTAAATCTGCTTCGGTTTTAATGGGTTTGTTTTTATAGTCATCGCGCATCCCATCAATGAGATCTAAGTAAGGTTTTTGATCAGAAGGGAATTTTTCAAAGGTTTCTTCTAACGCTTTAAACAATAAATCATTTGGGGTTTCACCCGCAAACGTTGCCTTGATTTTTTCTTCAAGGTCATTTAACTTTTTCACATCGTTATTGACATCGATAGCATCATCGACACTGCGGCAAAACGCATAAATGGCATAGACTGCTTTTGCTTTTTCTTCAGGCAAGACACTGAATGCCTTGTAAAAACTGTGACTACTTTCTTTAATGATGTTTTCGCAATATTCAAACTTATCCATAATTAAACTCCTATGTTCCATAGTTACCTTGATTATATCGAATTATGGCGCATATGTAAACGTATGCACGTAAAAAAGATAAACTCGTGAGATTATATTTACAAAAACCCCTTCCTTAAGTAAAATGGAGTAAACGGAAAAGCGATCGCGGTGAAAAAAATCAGTATTGTTGGCAGCATCGTATCAGCCGCCATTACGAGTAGGAAGCTTGTTCATCAAGGCATTAATGAATATTTAAAATAAATAGATACAGTAAATATTATAGAATCTTAAAGGAGCTACGTATGAAAAACTATCAAGATATTAACGCCAATGTCATCGACCAATGGGTTGATGAAGGTTGGGAATGGGGAAAACCGATTACTAAAGCCATCTACCAAGCAGCACTTAAAGGTCAGTGGGATGTTGTTTTAACCCCAACGGTTAAAGTGCCACATCACTGGTTTCCAGATTTTAAGGGTTTAAAAATATTGGGATTAGCATCTGGCGGTGGCCAACAGATGCCAATCTTTACTGCACTCGGTGCAGAGTGCACGGTTTTAGATTATTCTTTAAAACAACTAGAAAGTGAACGTGTTATTGCTAAAGAAATGGGCTATACAATTAACATCGTTCATGCCGATATGACAAAGCCATTACCATTTGCAGATGACAGTTTTGATTTAATTTTTCACCCCGTATCAAACAGTTATATAAAAGATGTAAAAAGTGTTTTTAAGGAGTGTTACCGCGTTTTGAAAAAAGGCGGTGTGTTACTATCAGGCTTAGATAATGGGATAAACTACATTGTTAATGAAGATGAAACAAAAATCGTTAACCGCATGCCTTTTGATCCTTTAACCGATGAAAAGATTTATAAACAATGTATAGACAATGATTGGGGGCTTCAATTTTCACATACATTAGAAGAACAAATCGGTGGACAACTACAAGCAGGGTTTACACTGACAGACCTATATGAAGATACCAACGGGGCAGGGCATTTACACGACTTAAATATTAAGACCTACATCGGAACCCGTTGTATAAAGTAATTAAGTCATAAGATAAGCCATCGATTTTTGTCATTACTATAAGTTTGAAAAACAAACGTTGTGACGACAGTTCATAAAAAATGTGCTGATTAAACAAGTCATATTTACCAAATAAAAGTAAATATTATGTATAATGAAGATAGGTGGTTTATATGAAACGATTGTTTTTCATACTTATCTTAAGTATCACAGTAGTCAGCCTTTCAAGCTGTAAATATTTAGATATATTCGTTGATGATGACGTCAGCGCTTTTCAAGCGACCATTATTGAAAGTCGTGATTACATTCGCACCTCTAGTATTCGAGTTGAAACCGTTACTTATCGTGGGGGGCTTATCAGTAGTATTGCATCTGAATCACAAGGGAGCGGTGTGATTTATGCAGAGGACGAAACATATTATTATGCGTTAACGAATTTCCATGTGATTGACACAGGTGATAGTGAAGACTTTGATCATACCATTTATGTGTTTGAGTATGAAGAAGCGGTACCTGCAGAGTTGATTGCGCAAGATCAAGCGTATGATCTTGCGGTGTTGCGCTTTGAAAAAGGCGACTTTACTATTCCGCTTATGGATTTAACCAAACGCTTAGATATACCGTTAGAGCGCGGCGAAATGGTGCTTGCAGTAGGAAGCCCAAGCCGTATTAATGCGATTGTAACATTTGGAGAATATAAAAGCATGATAAATATTGACAATGTTGAGTTTAAAGTTATTTTTCATGATGCTTTAATATACAGTGGTTCTAGTGGTGGCGCTTTAACAGATGCAAATGGGTATATTATCGGGATTAATACTTGGGGAAGTAGTGATAATAATGCTGGTGGACTCGCTGTACCGATTGATAAAGTAATCGAATTTTTAACAGAAAATGATTTATGGTCAGAATAAACCCGTTCAGCGAACGGGTTTTATAATCGGGAATCAATGAATAGTTATGCAAAAATGCTGGGTTTTTAAAATATACAGAGGCCTAAAACGAAAAAACATGAAATTATCGTAAAATTGCGTTATAATATATAGTTAGTCAAAGTAAATAAAAAAGAGGGTGTGCATGTATGAAAAAAGTTCTTATCACCGCTTTTGAAGCCTTTAATGATGAAGTAATGAATCCAACTGAAGCCGTGCTTGCAGAGTTACCAGAATTTTTGTTTGATGCACGGGTTATTAAAGTAACGCTTCCAGTGGTTTATGATAAAGTCTTTGAAACGTTAGAACCATTCATTAAAAAACACGAACCTAAGCTTATTTTAATGATGGGGTTAGCTGCGGGTCGCAGCCAAATCAACCTTGAACGTGTTGCGATCAACATGAACGATGCCCAAACGAAAGATAATTTAGGCAATATTAAACATTTCGATATCATCGATAAAAATGGCCCGGATGGGATTTTTACGACGCTCCCGCTTGAAAAAATCGTAATGAGAACGCGTAAAAAGAAGTTACCAGTGACAATTTCAAATACAGCGGGTACGTATGTCTGTAATCATTTAATGTATAAAACATTGCTTTATGTAAAAGAACATTTTCCAAATACGAAAGCGGGTTTCATTCACATGCCGTTTGTCCCTGAACAAGTGCTTGATAAACCCAACACACCTTGTTTAGATAAACGATATATGATTGATACGATGACGACAATTATGGATGTCATTTTAAACCCGATGGCGTTAGAACAAGCACAAAGAATAATGACTTGATGAGGTGTTAAAATGAAAAAGATTAGTTTGTTTACAGGAATATTATTAATTATTTTTGCCTTAGCTGGATGCGGGCTTTTTGAACGTGAACAACCGGTAACGATTTCCTTAACACATAATTTAGATACATCTGAACTTGAAGATGATGGACCCCGTTTATCGGTAAAACCAGCAGATAATATTGTCGAAGGTCAAGAAGTTATGATTACTGCGAGTACCTATCCAGGGTACCACTTTGTGGAGTGGCAATATGAAAATGGCGATCAATTTAGCAATTTACCAGTGACCAGATTTGTCGTTGAAGAATCGGTAGCTTTGGTTGCTATATATGAGCCTTATGAAGTAGGGTATTTTAACGTTATTGCTTATAGCAATGATGTGGATGAACCACTACATTTTAGTATTGAGGGTCCTTATCAAGAAGGCACTATATTAACCATTACAGCTCCGGATGTAGAAGGCTACACGTTTGATCATTTCCGTGATAGTGATACAGGACTTTTAATAACACGCGAACAACACTACACGTTTACCGTAACTAAAGACCGTCATATTGAAGCGGTTTACGCACCAGGAGACCGTTTCTTTGTGGTGTTTGAAACGAATGTTGAAGGGGTTTCTCCAATTGTATCTGAAGCAGGCCCATATGAAGAAGACGATGTGATTGTCGTTGAAGCGCCATTGATTGATGGTTACGGTTTTATCCACTGGCAAACTGATGATGGTACGATTATTTCAGAAGAGCGGATTATTAATTATATCGTTGAAGGCGCTGCGCAGTTAATTGCTATATATAATGAAACATCACTTGTTTATGAAACGGGTTTTGAAGATGTTAGTAAACCATCTTTTGCGCGCGCAACGATTGAAACAAGAGGCTACCAATGGATCTTTCATGAAGCATTGATTGGCACGAGTCATCTCGATCAAAAAGAAGGTAATAAAAGTGTGCGACTGCGCAATGGTTATATTGAAAGTGTGTTCGCTATTGAACACTTAGAGCGTATTACGTTTAAATACGGGACATTTGGTGAAAGTGAGCCTACGAGTGTTAGACTGCTCGTAAGTGCAGATAAAGTATCGTGGTACTTACTTAAATCATCAACGGCACAAGAAGCGTGGCGCACGTTTGAACATATTTTTAGTGAAGAAGACTTTCCAGCACATGGCCCAAGCGGTGATGAGCCGTTATACATCCGTATTAGCCATAATCCAGCAAATCCGGAAAACCAAATAAATATTGATAACTTGAAAATATATGTTAGTGAAGAAAACGATAATATCCAATACCCAGGCGAACCAACTATTAAGCTAGATGATGATATCCAATTGGCGTACTCATTAGATGAGGTTTGGGAAGGCACTGCGTGTGAGGCATTCTATCTAACAGAAGAAGCCCAAAGCTGTCAGGTTGATGGGATCGTGGATACCTCAACCATTGGTGAATATGACATAACGTACTATTTTACTGCGGGGGATGTTACCGTTAGTGAAACGGTTACGAAAGTTGTGTTAAGAGATGCGAGTTATTTAACATATGATTATCAAGATAGTTACTATGCAGGGATCGAAGGGCTTTATGGTGAAGCCCTTCTCCTTGCATTAAGAGATATTATTCAATCAAATGTAACTTTGCAAAGCTATGGCGATGCGCGTGATATCTTACAAGAAACAGATAGAGATTTAAACAACCCAGACAATATCATTCTTATGTATACCCGCACAAGTGTAGACAGTACCTGGGACCAAGGACAAACGTGGAACCGAGAACACGTTTGGCCACAATCAAGACTAGCCTTAAGCAGTTCAACAAGCAATAGTAACCGTCATATTGGTAGTGATTTACATAACTTGCGCGCCGTGAACCCGGGAGTGAATTCATCTCGAGGCAATAAACTTTTTGGCTTTGAGACGACCCCAGATACGTATTATCCTGGTGAAGACCGCGGTAATGCTGCCCGGATTTATTTTTATATGGCAGTGATGTATGCGCAGTTAACATTATCTGATAATATACCAGATGCGAGTACAACCTATACACCACAAGGTGCTGAACATGGGTTATTAAGTGTACTTTTATATTTTCATTTTGATGACCCAGTCGATCAGTATGAGATTATACGCAACGATATTATTTATGGATACCAAAATAATAGAAACCCATTTGTTGATCACCCCCATTTGGTTGAACTGATCTATTGGGATCATGAAAACTTACTGGATTGGTTTGATGACTTAGAATCATAAAGCGAGGTAAAAACATGAAGAAAATACTCATAATTTTAACGCTACTCTTTACAAGCTTTACGTTGTTCGCTTGTGATTTATTGGATGATTCAACCATTCAAGAAGAACGCCAAATAAGTATTGATGCTGAAGAACAATATTTCATTGATACCTTTGATATTACAACCATTACCATCACGATAGATTATGGTGATGGTAGAATCGATTCTGAGCATTTAACCACCGAGATGCTTGATGAAACAAGTGTTGCCTTATTAGATGAAGTAGGGACGCATACGCTTGAAGGACGCTACTTAGGCCTTGATTTTAGTTTTGAAGTGACACTACTTGAATCGGCGTTAGATTATTTAACAGCGTTATTATTACTTATCGAGCCAACTGAATTCATGTTGACAGAAGATATTGTGATACCCTCTTTTGAAGCGACAGAGGGATTGAGTTATCATTGGCATAGTTCGCATCCAGAATACTTAAATACGGATGGAACAGTGACGCGCCCGAGTGTTGAAACCGGCGATGTAGCGGTAACTTTAACGCTTACCTTAACCTATGAGGATGCCTCAAAATCTAAAGCGATTGTCTTTACAGTTTTAGCAGACGACAAACAAACTTTAGATTACGATTTAGATGCATCTGTCTATACTGATTTTGCGCACTTAATGGATGACGTTTCTCTTAATACAAACGTAGACCTTGCAGGCCTTGTGACCCATTCAAATCAAGCTGGGTTCATCATTTTTGATGGCACACAGAATATATTTGTCTATAACCGCTACGGGACGATTCCAAATGCCGGAACGTATGTCCTTGTTAACGGGGTGCTTAGTCAGTACGAAACGATGATTCAAATAAGTAAGGTTGAAACCATCGAGATTATTGATACTGATGTACCGCTACCAACACCTACTGCCACACCTTTATCTCTTGAAGCGTTACATAGTTTAAACCCAAGTGATCCGACCCTTGTTGGAAAATCTTTTTTAGTACAAGGTACGCTTACATTAAGTGGCACGTTTAGTAACGTTACGATTATTGATGGGGAGTATAGTCTTGTCGTTTACTATTTATCACCAGAAAATGCCATTGATGCATTAAAACAACATATCGGCGATACCGTAGAAATAGAAGTGCTTTTTTATACCGACCATCACCGCGATGGGTTGCTTGTTATTTTTGATCAAACCTTAAGTGATATCACCGTAATATCACCGGGTGATGACGATGATACAGATGATCCCTATGACCCTGATGTTTACTTTTTACCAGACTATGATATGGTGTATGACGGACCACGACTTGATATGGACTTTTTAAATATAGCGCCAGCTGAATACGACGCGGATGAAGGGAAGTATGTTGGGACTGGCGGGGCGTATTACGTCACTTATGACCCAGCGAACGGACCATCACGCTGTATTGATGGTGATACTACGGTATTTGAATACCCACCATATGTATATGATTTAATTATTAATAACGCTAAAAGTACCCGCTACTTTAATATTGATACCCCAGAAACATGGCCTTTTGGTGCAGAAGAAGAATGGGGCGCTACGGCTACAGTATACGTCTGTGAAATGTTATCGCGTGCCGAAAGCATTATTATCCAAAGTGACCCAGGCGATAACTTTTTAGATATCCATAACCGTTTACTCGGATGGATTTGGATACGGATGCCAGGTGAAGATGATTACATGCTTTTAAACTACCTTATCGTAAGGCAAGGCCTTGCTACCGTTGAATATTTATTTGGCGCAGGCGAAACCGACACGACAATGTATGCGGGTTATACGTATACGTGGTGGATGTTTTTTGCAGAAAACGCTGCAATTCATGATAACCTAGGTATGTGGGGGTCACTAAAAGAGTATTACTACGATTATAACTATAACCGTATTGACCGGGATAAATATCCACACTAATCACAATTGGAAGGGATGAACTGTATGATTGATATCCATACCCATATCTTACCGCAAGTCGATGATGGCGCAAAAGATATTGAAGAGAGTTTAACGATGCTTAAAAACTTTGAACAATGCGGTATTACCGCCGTTTTTGCAACGAGTCACGTTGCCCCAAACCGCGGGTTTAACAATACCAAAGCAACCCTTATAAACATTTTTGATACACTACAAAAACGCGTTCAAGAAGCAGCGATTAATATTAAACTCTATTTTGGTAGCGAAATAGATGATCATGAAAAACTTGAAGCGATTATTGCCTCAGCCCCAACCATGAATAATACAAACTACGTATTGCTCGATTTTGGCATGAAAAAAGCTGATATCGAAGATATCACCTATGAACTTAAAATCAGAAATATTAAAACCATCGTAGCGCATCCAGAACGCTACACGTATTTAGATATCGAAACGATTAGAAGATTAAAAAAACAAGGCGTCTTATTCCAAGTATCAGCCCCACACTTAATTAAACATGGCCGCAAGGCGTCACAAAAAATTGCGAAACAAATGTTAAAAGAACAACTCATTGATTTTGTCGCAAGTGATGCCCATCACGCCAACACCATGAATAACGCCATGCAGAAAGCTTATGATGTCGTTAAAAAGAAAACATCACTAGAATATGCAGAAAAAATATTTATAAAAAACGCAGAAACCTATCTCATCAACAATGAACAATAAATATTTAAGTACCGTACTTGTCATAAGCTGGATGTTTTTAATCTTTATGTTTAGTCGCCAACCTGCCACCGAAAGTGCTGCGTTAAGCGGCGGCGTTATAGAAACTCTAGAAAACCTATTTAAAGTAAACCTCACCTTTATCCATACCCCTTTAAGAAAAGGGGCACATATGACTGTTTATTTCTTCTTAGGTGCATTTTTAGTAGATATGTTAAGTTACTACACTAAAAGCGCAAAACGCATCATAAACATCGCCTTAATCATTGCAATTGCTTACGCTATAACTGATGAGTTTCACCAAACCTTTATACCAGGTAGAAGCGGTGAACTGCTCGATGTTATTTATGATACGATTGGATCATCACTTGGTATCATAACGATGTTTATCCTTAAAAAGAACATTACTTAACATAACAAAAGGACAATCTGTTTAAAACGGATTGTCCTTTTATATTATTCAGCATAGATTACATTTATAACAGAAATAATGATTTCATCTTCACCAAAATCAAAGATAATTGTAAAGATGTAGTTTGACCGGTCAGGATTGTCTTCTAACAAACTGTCTAAATATTCATGGCTAATGATAATTTGACGATCTGTAACCGATTCAGTTGTGGTTTTAACATCAATCTCACCTGCAAATAAATCATAACGGATCACTAAATCTTGGCCTGAATGATAATAAAAGTTCGGTCCACCGATAATACGTGGTTGAACACTGTCAACGACATCGACAATCACCTCAACAAGGCCAAACGAAGTTCCAATAATAAATGCATGACTACCAATTTCTAGCGCATTTAAGTATTGCCTTGTGATTTCTAGTAAGTGCCCATTAATACTGAAATCACTAGAATCAATGGTATCACCATCATATTGAACACTTACCAATTCTCCAATACTTTTTAAAGTAAGTAAAGGGTCATTAATGCTTTGAATACTATGGGTGAAATTAAAGCGTTGTACAATCTCTGTATAGTAGTGATATTTAACGCTTGAAGAAGGGTCTGATACACCGTTTTCATAAACCGCTTGGACACTTACGGTGTAAGACATATTCTCTTCTAAATCAGCAAAAGTATATTGATTGTCTGTGACCGTTGTATGGATTGAGCCATCAATCCATATACGGTATTCATCAGCCTCTAAATCTTCCCATGTCAGTAAGTCATCATCTATTTTTAAGTCT
>SKIY01000118.1 GCA_007116205.1 Candidatus Izemoplasma sp.
ATAAATATCATTCCCGGTGTTATAGTCTAATTTTCCGTTTGAGGTGTTTTCTTTATCTTCAATGATTTTTCCGTCTTCTAACTCAATAATTCGGTCAGCATAATAATCTGCAAGTTCGCGTTCATGGGTTACCATAATAACCAGTTTTTCGGCACTAACTTGTTTGATGATATCCATAATGGCTAATGTGTTTTTAGAATCGAGATTACCGGTTGGTTCATCCGCTAAAAGCAAACTTGGGTTTTTAGCGAGTGCGCGTGCGATGGCAACGCGTTGTTGTTCCCCCCCGGAGAGTTGGTTTGCGAGTCTGTTTTTATATTTGGGTAAGCCAACAGCATCAAGTAAATACTCGATACGGTTGGTGATGTCGTTTTGATCGGTTATACCGACGAGTCTTAAGGTAATTGCAATGTTTTCAAAGACGGTTTCATTTGGAAGTAAATAATAGTTTTGAAACACCATTCCAATTGTATTTGAACGAATCGCATCTAACGTGTTTGAACGATACTTAGGAATGGCTTGTTCGTTAATATATAGCGCCCCAGAATCAAATGCGTCCATACCGCCAATTATGTTAAGTAATGTGGTTTTTCCGCTCCCTGATTCACCGAGTAAAACAACAAGCCCTTTTTTAGGAAAGGTGACTTCTACACTATCTAGCGCGAGCAGTGCGTTACGTTTATTACGGTTATAGGTCTTATTGATTTTATGAACTTTTATCATCGTATTCACTCCACTCTCAGCGCTGTGATAACGCTATTTTTAAATATTTTAGTGTTAAACTTAAGTCCTGTGAGTATCGCTAAACCAAGTAGTAAAACAACCACAAATAAATAGTTTGCAATGCTGTAGTACCGTAAGTAATCCGGCAACCAATACAGTGCATATCTATTAAATAGTAAGAACGTATATACAATGACAAAGGCAATCATAAATACCATCATTAACTCATAAATAGTCATGCGGTATAGATCGCTTTTAGACGCTCCGATAGAACGGAAAATAATATAGTCTTTTTTCCGCGCTTGCATGGTGTTTTTAAGCGTGATGTAAGTAATAAAATATAATGTCATTAATAGTGCTGTTATAGTGATAATATTAAAAATGTTAAATATAATACTAAGATTTGCCATGCCAGGGTACTCATAACTTGCTGGATATATACTGTGGTACGCGCTTGATAAACGTTCTTGAACAAGCCCTGCACTGTGTCCATCCTCAACAATTAAAGTAATTTGATAAGGCACGGTTTGAAATACCAATGCTTTGGTTGCGGATGACATTTTAACCGCATCATACTGATCTTCAAACACGGCATCAATAGTCATGTTGGTTTCACGTGATTCAAGGTAGTCATTATGCAGTTCGAATGTTAACGGTGTCGTGAGCAATTGAGAGGCACTAAGATTTAATGTCTCTTTTAAAATCGTCTCAAGACTTTCTGATACCTGTATCGTATTGTCTGCGAGTGTATCATCGATGTCAATCCGAATATTATCGAAAGTAACGAACGTATCTTCATCAAGCGTAAATTGCATCTCTACAGACGCACGTAAGGCTTGATAACGTACGCTATCTAGTTCGTAAAAGTCAGGATGTACATACGCAAGATCCCACCAGTCATCGATAAATCCAACCACGGTCAACGCCATCGATGGCAAGTTCACTTGCATCGGTTGTTCAGGATCTCGAGGGGCATCGTAATAGCCATATCGATCGTTAGATAAATAAACCGTGACCGTATCACCGATGTTCATGCCATAAGTTCTCGTAACAACAATCTCATTTATCGCCTCAGGCGCTCTACCTTGATCAATCATCCGAGGGTGCAAGCCGGTTGCGTGATTTGTTTGATATGGCATTAACCCACCATACTGAGAAAGCACTGATAAAAAGACCTCGTTCGCAGGGTCAAAATCGATGAGACTTTCGACGTGTCTGAGATCACTTAAGGTATCAAGTTCCTCACTAGAAAATGCACTGCCATCCCATTTGTTCACGACTAGGCGATGAATGCTTGAGTTGTTGAAGGCAGGGCTACTGGAGCGCTCGGTGGTTGTGACTACGTTTGCGCCATAAACAAGGGCGATTGCAAGTACGATTAAGATACTAATTGCCGACATTAAAATCAGCCGTTTTGGCATCATAAAAAGGTTTTGAAAAGCTAGTTTTAATTGGTCTTTCAGTGGCATATTATAAAGCGGTTTTACTGTTATTTCTGGAGTTTCTGTTGGTTTTTTATGCGTTTTATCCTCAACTACCTCACCATCGAATAAACGAAGGTGTCTTGTTGCTTGGTCTTTAACAGCTTCATAACTATGGGTAACCATAATCACTAACCGATCATGACTAACTTCTTTTAGTAACTGAATGATTGCATCGCTCGATGCTTTATCTAAGTTTCCTGTTGGTTCATCCGCAACAATAATCGGCGCGTCTTTGGCGAGTGCGCGCGCGATGGAAACGCGTTGTTTTTGACCGCCTGAAAGGGTGCTTGAACGTTGATGCATTTGTGCTTTCAACCCCACATCCGCAATCAACTCTTTTGCACGATTTGCACGTTTAGCAGGGTCATATCCTTGAATGATTAATGCGGACATAACATTTTGATACACCGTATAGGAATCGATGATATTATAGCTTTGAAAAACGAAGCCTATATATTGACTGCGATAATGTTCCCACTCTTCGTCTGTATAATGATTGGTTTCTTCTCCGTTGATAAACATTTCGCCTTCTTCGTACGAATCAAGTCCACTCAAAACATTTAATAGTGTACTTTTCCCACTTCCAGACTCCCCGGTAATCACAACAAATTCGCCGATATTAAACGCTGCATCGACTCTTCTTAACGCTTGTGTTACGGTTGTTTCTCCACGATAATATTTTGATACACCTTGCAATTTTAGCATAAGCCACCTCACACGCTTTTAAGTTAGCTTTATTATAGCATATTCATACGTTACAATCGTGTATAAAGTATTAAAAAAAGACGTGAGTGTTTCACGTCTTAAATAGTGCGTATAAATGCTTTTCGGTTATGCACTGTTGTTGGTTTAAACGCCATACGATTTAAATACTTCATGTGTGATTCATCTTGTGTAAAGGTAATAAATTGTTTATAGCCTTGTGCTTGAAAAACTTCTGATGTTCGTTTAAAGACATGTGCACCGGTTTGAAAGTCTTGATATGCAGGCGTTGCATAGTCGAGTGTGATTTCTAATGTTTCTTTATCGTATTCATTGACGATGAAGAGTCCCGCTGGTACCATGTTTCGTAATAT
This sequence comes from Candidatus Izemoplasma sp., assembly GCA_007116205.1. GTDB lineage: Bacteria > Bacillota_I > Bacilli_A > Izemoplasmatales > Izemoplasmataceae > SLQR01. Next base: position 3,284 of record SKIY01000118.1, read on the forward strand.
AAAAAAACGGTAGCTGCTATTTAGTAGGTCTCCTTCGGTAAAAGGCATGGCCTTTTCGATATTTTTTCGGTAAAAAGCTAAAAAAGCTTTTAAATATTCATCGCTTTTTTCAACAGCAATCACTTTAAAATAATCCTCTGTTTTAATCATTTGTCGCAAGTAATATATATTGATAACGACAATCCCTGCGTTCATGACCATGACAGGAAATGAGCCGATAAAATATCCGTATATTGTGAATAAAACAGACCCGAATAGATTGATGAAGCGCAACCGTTTAATAGAACGCATGACAAGCGATATCAAAATAATAAATGATGCTAAATATCCAATCCATTCCAGTAAATTTTCTAAAATAAAATCCATCGTTTTCCCTCCGTTTCTTAAAACCAAATTGTATTATACCATATGTATTTTTTTTTGCACGTGGGTTTATCAAATTATTCATTTTCTCATGTGCTATAATAAAGATACATTCATTAGGAGGCTGCTTATGAACTCATTACGCACATTTATGATAAAAAGACATCTTGTCGTCGGATTGTTGGTCATGTTTTCTGTTGTTTTAGGGCGTTGGTTTGCGATTCCTCCGCTTCAAGCCAGTATTGTTTGGCCGGCTTTGGGGTTTGCATTTGGATTTGCGCTTTATTATAAGCGCGATATTTACTCCGTTTTATCTGTTGGTTATTATTTGGGGTACTTAATCAGTTATGTCTTAATGGGTGAATTTGGGTTTTGGCAAATTGTCTTTCAGCCCATACTGATTACGTTTGCGGCGATGCTTCCGATTTATCTTGCGGTCAAACTGGCGGAAAAACTAGATTATCGACCAGCTTTTGACTTGAAGAATATCGCGCACTTATTGTTGGTGACTTTTATGTTAATTCTTTTTACAACGACATTAGGTCATATTAGTTACCTTTTAACAGGCGCGATGCAATTTTCTGATTTACAAAGCAGTTTTTCAATATGGATGCTCGGTGATTTTTTTAGTGTTTTTATTATAAGTGTTCCGCTTTACTTTGCGTTGCATTTTGATCCACATCCGTTGCCGTTTTTTAAGTTTACCCGTAGCGAACTTTTGCTATATACGGTTTTTGTGGCTTTTTCTTTTGTGTTTATTCTTGGATTAATACCGAATATTTCGTTTGATGAACATAAATATATATTTGGGGTTTTTGCGTTGGCGATAGGGTTTAAGTTTCCTTATCGAACGGCCTATATGTTTTCGTTGATTGTGATAGGAATTTTAGCTTTTATTAGACCGTTTTCTAGTGAATTAGACCATTATGCTTTAATGATCGACATTAATGTGTTTTTAGCTTTAATGACGTTAATCGCACTTATGATTAAGGATTATAAAAAGCGTATTAATATCGATCATCAACACGTCTTAGACACCCAAAAACGCCTTGATAATTTGGTGTTTGCGATGCATCGATTATTAAGTTTTTCGACGGAATACCGAAACATTCAAGACTCAAAGATTCACAAACAAGTTAAAACGATGTTCAATACTGTCTTAACGATTTTTGATAAGGCTGATTATGCGAGTGTTGCGATGGTGAGTAAAAAAATACAGTTTATTGATGCTGTGGGGTACGATATTAAAAAGTTAAACGCGCTTAATCTATCCTCTCAAACGTGGACCCTTAGTCTTGATAAGCCAAACCACTTAAAAGATGCTGAAACGTTAATAAAAAATGATTTGGAAGATAAATATGCTATTTACACATCATTTGCGCCAAAAATAAAAGAAAGTATTCAACTCGCTATTCGGTTGCGGGAAAATGTCTATTGCACGATGGCGTTTGATTTTGATATCGATTCTGAAAAAACATTTAATAGTGATGATTTAATGTTTTTTAACTCTTTACAGATTCTGTTTAATAGTTATTATGAGTCTGAACGTTTAGTCACAGAATCTGATGCTGTCCGCAACGATATTATTTTAAGTCTTTTAAGAACCTTGGAGTTGTTTGATAAAGGGTTGAGTCAACATAGTATGGACGTGGCAATTGTCGCAGAAACGATCGCTAAACGTATGGATTTAGACACAAGTACAATCGAACAAGTTTACTGGGCTGGAATGGTCCATGATATTGGGAAGCTTGGGGTTGATGAAGTGGTGGCGAAAAAACAAGGAAAATATAGTTATTTGGACTATGAAAAAATGCGGGAACATGTATTGATTGGTTATCGTGTATTGCAACAATCTGACGTCTTAGAATCTGTTGCGACTTACGTCAAAGAACACCATGAACGCTACGATGGATCTGGCTATCCAAATAGCTTAAAAGGCAATCAAATTTCTTTAGGTGGCGCGATTGTTGGTATTGCAGAAATTATCGCTACGATGGCCTCTGCAAACAGCTATACACCGGCTTATCCTAAAGAGCGGATTATTGCGGAACTTCATACGCTTACGGATAAACATTTTTCAAGCGCTGTTGTAAATCATGCGCTACATGCTTTAAATGATGATCGATTAACGGCTTTATTTAATAAGAATGTGTAAAATTAATTACACATTCTTTTTTTTATCTCGCAGGGCTTGTACCGCAAAACTCGCGACATCAAAGGCAAATTTTTTAGGCCCAAAACCAGCATCGTAACCGAGTTCTTTAGCTAGGCTATGATTGATGCGTGCACCGCCGATGATCACGATAAAATCATCACGTTTATGTTCGGCTTCTAACAGTTCTATAAAAGCGGTTAGGTTTTGAATGTGCACATCTTTTTGGGTCACGGTTTGACTAATTAAAATAACATCTGCTTGATGCTTAACTGCTGCTTCTAGCAATGCTTCATTATCAACTTGTGATCCTAAGTTAATCGCGTTGATGTTTTTATATCGTTCTAACCCGTAATGGCCACTATAGCCTTTCATATTCATAATTGCATCGATCCCTACAGTATGCGCGTCGGTGCCTGTTGATGCGCCTATAAAGGTCAGGGGACGGTTGAAATGGGTTTCGATGAATGTTTCAATGGTGGCTTTATCCATGACGTCGGTTTCTACTTCGGTAGCTTTTATTGAAGCCGCGTCGATTTGTTTACTCGCTGTGCCGTAAACGACATAAAATGTAAAGCCATCACTCAGGGTTTCAGCGTGGACAACAGCAACATCATGAATATTTAACGCCTCAGCATAAGCTTTTGCGCATGCTTCACCGTGGGCGTTATTATTAAGCGGTAGTGTAAATGATAATTGAATTTTCCCGTCGTTCATCGTGTCGCCGTAAGGACGCATCCATTTAGCCATTATGTTGCCTCCTTTAACGCTTTTAACATGCGGTCAATAACTGGATTGTGGTACGTTTGATGTTTTTTAAAAACACCATCTAACCCTTTTCCTTGTGTTTGTGATCTTGAGACCCCTGCAAAGGTGCCTTTTTCTAATGTTTTAAAGAGCCCTTCTTCGGCAATCGTATCTAATAATTTTTTTGCATCATTTAGTACCGATTTAGCGCGTTGGTCAATGATACCGCCTTCTTCAATACGGATTTCATCCGCGAAATCTTTAAATGCTTTGTACATATAATTGGCATTGTTTAACGCTTGGGCACGGTCACTCATAAATGGCGTGTGGATGGCTTCTGTGAGCATGCCTAATAAGTGAATATTTTGTTTGGTCACGACTGAAGCGATATTAAACAATGTGTTCTGCATGGTGCCTTTGAAAATATCCCCTGTCATATGTTTTGTTGGGGGCATATATTTTAACGGGGCATTTGGAAATAGTTGTCTTGATAACTGTGCTTGAGCGATTTCGTAACTGAAGCTGTTTTCTATATTGGGATCGATTTCATAGGCGTGCCCGAGTCCCATCAATTCTTCTTTCATCGCGGCGTTCTTTGCGAATTGTTCGTTAATAAATTGTGACGCTACTACAGTGTGGGCGTGGTCATATGCGTCTGATGTGGTTAAATAATTATCTTCCCCTGTGTTGATGGTTATGTGAGCGAATGCTGAAATAACGCGAGAAAAATACTGATCGACAAACGTTCTTTTCATATTGATATCACGAAAGATGATCCCGTATAAAGAATCGTTTAGCATCATGTCGAGTCTTTCAATCGCGCCCATCGCTGCTATTTCAGGCATGCATAACCCACTGGCATAATTAACAAGCTTGATATAGCGGTTTTCTGTTTTTGAGACATCATCTAAAGCTTTTCGCATTAAACGAAAGTTTTCTTGAGTTGCATATGTTCCTCCAAACCCTTCAGTCGTTGCCCCATAAGGAACATAATCAAGTAGGGACTGTCCGGTGGTACGGATAACAGCAATAATATCTGCGCCTTTTTTAGCCGCAGAAATCGCTTGTTCAATATCTTCATAAATGTTCCCTGTCGCGACAATGACGTATTTATCAGGTAATGTCTTTGGGGTTGTCCATTGATCGCGCGTTGCTTTTTGCGCTAATATTTTTCTTTCGGTATTTTCTAAATAAGGGGTAAGTAGGTGAATTGGTGCAGGTTTTTCATTGTCATAGATCGATAAATCTATCGCGTTACTTGCTATCTTTTCAGCGATTTGTTGTGGTGAAAAATCTGTATTTTCAATCGCTTTTGCAAAGTAATGTGCGACCCCTTTGGTTATATCGGCGTGGGTTTGTATATGTTCAACAACGAGATTGACATACGGGATATCAAATGCGTTGATTCCGTCAATCCCTAACATTCTTAAAATCGTTCTTTCAACGGCGACTGTGCTATGGTCATCGATGATATTTTGAATGTCTAAAGCGATTTTTTCTGCTGCTTCACGACATGCTTGAATGGTGTTTTGATCAAGTATAAGTTTCATATTTAGCCTCGCTTTCTAAAACGTTATAAACCGGTACACGTGTTGCATTTTGCATTGCTTTTAAAAAGGCGGATGCTTGATAATGGTTGCCTTTTGGACTGAATGGATTGATGGTAACCGCAATCAGTTTTATTGCTTTTAATACTTCAATGTTGATGGCTAGGTTTGATAAATATGTGTGGTATTTCGGTGGTATTAGTAATTTCGTTGCATCTTCAAGTACTAAAGTGAAGTGCTGGTAATTGTGTTTTATAAACCCATCAATCAAACTTGAGGTAATCGCACCTTTAAGATAAAGTGTTTGTAGTGTATCTTTAACAGCTTTTTCGTTTAATGAAGCAATCGTTTTTCGTTTACAAAAGTAAATATCGCTTTTTGTTTGCGCCATTAAAGGTGCTTGTAATGGGATTGGGTGAATCGTTTGCTCAAATGAGAAGCTATCAATAATTGACTTCGTGTAGGCAACCGTTTTTTCCATCTGTGCGTGCACGCTTGCACCTGTGGCTAAAATAATGCCGTCGATACACTCGATATTGGCAAATGTTATGCGATTAAACGCGCCGTCAACGAACACTTTGTTCGCATATTTTTTGAGTTTCTCAATGACTTTTTTTAAGTCGCTATTTGTGGTTGGTCCAGCCACAACAATGTTTCCTTCAGATTTGATTTTTACGATAATGACGCGACCGATTGCGGTTTTTATCGATGTCGTTTCTAAGGTGTCATAATCGAGTTGACTTTGTTTTAAACACTTCGTTGTCGTTGCGACAATACTCCCTTTTTTAACTTGTATTTTTGGTTTTGGTAAATAGGTCATCTGATCGATTTGTTCACCGTCTAATCCGATACTTGTAATCGCGATTGTTTCTTTTTGCAAGCGGGTTATGAGCGCATTTAATGTTGTCGTTTTACCCGTGTTTTTTGCAAGGCCGATAATCCCGATTACGGCGTATGGTTTAATATTATTTATCACGTTTAATGCGTTCATTCCGCGCCAAAATGGTTGGTTCTAAAGCTATGCGCTCACCGTGTAATAGTCCGCTAACACCATCGGTTTTTGTGCTTTGACAGTCTTCACAATGGCATTCTGATACGTAATGGTGTGGTTCGCTGTAAGTAGTTATAACGCCTTCGTAGTTTCTTAAAACGGTCTTGCCTGGTGCAGAGGAAATAACGTAGTTTGGCATTACAGGTATTTTTCCACCACCACCTGGTGCATCAACAACAAAGGTTGGTACTGCGAAGCCACTAATATGACCGCGTAAGCCTTCGATGATTTCGATGCCTTTGCTGACTGGGGTACGGAAGTGTTCAATCCCCATTGATAAGTCACATTGGTATATGTAGTAAGGGCGCACGCGTATAGCGACTAATTTAGTTACTAAGCGTCGCATTATATGGACACAATCATTAATGCCCCGCAAGAGGACGCTTTGATTTCCTATCGGAATCCCAGCATCTGCTAAGCGATCAATCGCTGCTTTGCTTTCAACTGTGATTTCATCTGGATGATTGAAATGGGTGTTCACCCAAATCGGTTGATGTTTTTTGAGTATGTTTACGAGTTTTTCGGTGATGCGTTGTGGCATCACGACTGGGGTTCTTGACCCAAACCGAATGACCTCGACATGATCAATTTCACGCAGTTTCTCTAAAATATATTCAATCCGCTCATCACTGACTAAAAAAGCATCGCCACCACTGAGTAATACATCACGAATCTCTGGATGCGCACGAATATATTCAATGCCTTGTTCAATTTGATCTAAACTGGTCTCAGCATCACGCATTCCAGCAAACCGTCTACGCGTACAGTGACGACAGTACATACTGCACATGTCGGTAATTAAAAACAAGACACGGTCAGGATAACGATGGGTTAGTCCCGGAACAGGTGAGTCGTAATCTTCAGCCAGCGGGTCTAATAAATCGTGTTTCCCAACTTCGAGTTCATTACCGAGAGGAATGGCTTGTAAACGCATGGGACACTCGGGATTTAAGGGATCAATCAATGTTAAGTAATACGGGGTAATCGCCATGCGAAAACGCCCGAGAACATCTTCAATAATCGATTCTTCACGTTCGGTTAAGTCAATATATTTTTTTAAGGTGTCGATATCCCGGATGCGATGTTTGGTTTGCCATTTCCAGTCATTCCAATCGGCTTCTGATACCGAATTAAAATACTGGTTTTTCCGTTTTAGGTATGTTGTATTAAGGTCTAATTTCATAAACACACTCCTTTTTTAGACATATTTTTCTTCAAAATATGCTTTCAGTTTCGGGTTACTTCGCAATAAATTCAAAGTTATTTCTGCATGGTTTTTTGTATAGCCATTCCCAATAATCATCGTAACATCTTTACCGACGCCTTCAGCGCCTAAAGCAGCCTTTGTAAAAGATGTGGCCATACTAAAGAAATAGACGGTCCCTTCATCTTTTGTGGATAAAATAGACCCCATTTCAGTGTTTTCTACATTGACAACGTTGATACTTAAATCAACAAGGTCTGCACAAACAGCTTTAACGGATTCATATACCGCTACTGCATCTGTCGCATCAGTAAGTAAGGTTTCATCACATAGTCCGAGGTCTGATAGTAAGTCTGCTTGCCAGGGTTCATTGACAAGTCCGATGACTTTCCCGGTCGTACCGACACTTTGATGCGCTTGCATAGCGCATAAAAGACCGCTCTTACCTGCAGCACCAATAATAAAGACGGTATCTCCTTTTTTAGCAAGCTTTTTTACTTGAGCTGGCGCACCAGCAACATCGAGTGCTGCGAGTGCTAAATGGGCATCCATATCATCTGGAAGGGTTGCATAAATGCCAGAATCAAATAAAATAGCTTGGCCTTTAATACGAACTTGATCATTCGTGAGGTTAATATCGATAATTTCATCAATTTTAAGCGGGGTTAGCGATAAAGATACAAGTGTTGCAAGTTTTGTGCCAACGTTCAACGTTTGATTATGAAACTGTTCTCCAACAGCATCGACTTCTCCAATTAACATCCCGCCGCTTTTCGTAATGGGGTTTTGCATTTTCCCGCGTGTTTGAACGATATCTAAAATCATTGTTTTCATTTTTTCAACATCGTTATGACACGCTTGTTTGATTTGATAAAACGACGCTGAATCAATATTTAAGGTATCGACATTAATCCGTATTTCATTTGGAAAAAGTGTCATCGCATTATCGATTTTTGCGGCCGCTTGTGGTAAGACACCGACTGGGTTAACAACACGGTGTGTGCCGTATTTACAATATGAACGCATCATCAAACTCCTTCATTTTCAGTATTTTTCGTGCTTCTTTAGGTGTTGCTATGTCACGATTAGCATTTTTTGCCATAGCAACTACTTTTTCAACTAAGGCACTATTGCCCTCAGCCAATACACCTTTTTCAATGTATATATTATCTTCTAACCCCACGCGAACATGACCCCCGTGTTCAATGGCGAGTTTCGCGAGTGGGAACTCATAACGCCCAATACCAACAACACTATAAGTCGCGTCACTTGGGATGCTTTCTCGCATAAAATGGAAGTCCCGGCTTTCACCGCTCATTCCCCCATTCACACCCAAAACAAAACTAAAGTGTAATGGCGCATGAATAAAGCCTTTTTTGTGCAGTCTTAACACCGTATCCACATGCCCTTTTTCAAAGCATTCTAGTTCAGGATAAATAGCGCGGTTATGCATGACTTTTGCAAAGTATTTTATGTCGTTTTCAGTATTAATAAATATGTCGTCACCACCAAAGTTCAAGGTGCCACAATCTAGTGTTGCCATTTCAATCGGTAGTTCAGCAACAGCGATACGATCTTCTTTAGACATTCCGACAGCCCCACCGGTTGATGGTTGAATGATAACATCATGACAGCGTTTTCGGATGGCTTTAATGATTGCTTCATAACGTGCTTTATCTTGTGTTGGTGTTCCATCATCGTAGCGAGCATGCAAATGTATAATGGATGCGCCTGCTTGATAAGCCGCAGATGCTTCTTTAACCATTTCTTCAATGGTATAAGGTACATGTGGGTTGTGTTCTTTCATCACTTCTGCCCCACTAATAGCACAAGTAATAATGAGTTTATTCATGTGCTATCCGCTGCTTTTCTTTTGGCACAATGCATGTTCCTGTAGCCGTTGTGGTAGTAATCGGTGTTTCAAGAACTTCTGCGGCACTTTCACTAACGTCAAGGCGCGTTTGAACAATCTTCCGACAGACAAAGCGCATTTTTCTTGAAGTATTTCCAACATGCGTAATTTCACCTTCGATTTCAATAATATCCCCCGCGTATAAAGGTGCTAAAAAATCAACGGAATCGTAGGCTCTAAAAAGTCCTTCATCACCATCATGACGGATTAACAACTCCGTAGCGACATCTCCAAAAAGTGCTAAAGCTTTAGCCCCATCAACCAAATTACCACCATAGTGGGCATCCGCTTGTGATAAGCGATATTTATGTATAACTTTCATTTTATACCTCCATTATTTTTACATCACCAATAATCAGTGCTGCATCTGTTTGTTCTATAATCGTTTCAATGCTTACATCGGGATGGCGTTCCATCAAATGCAACCCATCAGAACGCACTTCAATCACTGCCATTTCAGTGACAATCATATCAACTTCTTGATACGCTGTAAGTGGTAATTCGCAACGTTTTTTTATTTTAGGTTTTCCTTTATTGGTATGCGTCGTTGCGACAATTACTTTTTTAGCACCGACCACTAAATCCATGGCACCACCCATCCCCGGAACCAGTTTCCCGGGAATAATCCAACTCGCTAACGAGCCTTCTTGGTCAACTTCTAATGCTCCAAGTACCGTCACATCGACATGACCGCCGCGGATAATCCCAAAAGAAGTTGCTGAATCAAAAAACATACCGCCGTCTTTAAGGGTGACATATTGAGCCCCCGCGTTGGTTAAGTTTTTATCAATCTGCGCATCGGTAGGGGTTGGTCCTAATCCAATTAAGCCGTTTTCACTTTGTAAAAAGACATTCATTGTTTCAGGGATATAGTTTGCGACCAATGTCGGTAATCCGATCCCTAAGTTTACCAAATCACCATCGCTTAACTCCTTCGCAACACGTGCAGCGATAATCGCTTTTGGATTAATCATGATTGGCCTCCTTTTGTACAATCCCGTCGATAAAAATATGCGGCGTCACAACGATTTCAGGGTCGAGCTGTTTAACGACATGATGAACATAAGCAAAAACATGTTTTGCGGCCGTTGCCATGATCGGATTGAAATTGCGTGCGGTCTTATCGTAGACAAGGTTGCCATAAGCATCACTTGTCCGTGCTTCAATTAAAGCAAGATCAGCACCGAGCGCAACTTCAAGCAAATAGGCTTGATCATTAACGATAATTTTTTGCTTATTTTCCTCAACGATTGTTTTAATGCCCGTTGGTGTCAATATCCCACCAAGTCCAGCACCATGTGCCCTGATTTGTTCAGCCAATGTCCCTTGTGGGACCAACTCAATGGTCAATGCACCTTGAGACATTTTTTTACCTGCATCAGGATTTAAGCCAATGTGTGAAGCAATCAGTTTTTTAACTTGATTATTGGCAATAAGTTTCCCAACACCACGATGTTCAAAACCGGCATCATTACAAATGATTGTTAAATCTTTCACATTACTTTCAACAATCCAATCAATAAACATTTCAGGTGTGCCTACCGCCATAAAGCCGCCAACCATAATAGATTGTCCATCGTGAAGCGCAGCTAAAAACGTACTTTTATCAATAAATTTATCCATCCTGTTTTTCCTTCCTTGGCATCAACATTGCTTCTCCGGTTAAAGCACATTGATCTTCTTGATTAAATATTTCTGTGGTGAATACCACCCGATTTTTCTCAAGGTTGATGCTTTTAATCGTGACCTTCACGCGCAACATTACGCCAGGATAAACCGGTTTTAAAAAGATTAGGTTCTGACTACAGTAAATCGTTCCTTCTCCGGGAAATTCCATACCAAATATTTTAGAAAATAATGACCCCACCAACATACCATGTACAATCGGCCTTTTAAAAATCGTTTTTTGTGTATACGCTTCATCAAAATGCGCAGGATTTAAATCTCCGCTAACCGTCCCAAATTGTTCGACATCCGCTTGGGTAATGACACGTTGATACTCGCGATAATCTCCGATTTTCATTGTTTTAATCATCAAATCACCTCAACTTTTTATAAATATAAAAGAGCTGTTTAAAATAAACAGCTCTCCATTTTTAAAATGGCAATGGTTGAAGTGTGCCCGCAACCACCAAGTCTTTATGAAGGACCATAAAAACCTTCGGCGTTTTACTCCTTCTTTTATAAGGGTGAAGGTCCATCTTCTTAATCCTTATAAAATACCAATAAAACGCACCTCTGTAACGCTTTCTACATCCATTATAGTTCCTTAATGTAAGCGTTGTCAATGAATTTTTTAAAAGAAAAAGGCACGCCTTAGCGTGCCCTTAATGAAGCGACGTAATTACTCTGTCGGTCGGGCTCGATTTTCCCAACCAAGCAGTTCAATCATTTCTTCTAGGGTCATCGTAGACCTTGGTAAAATATTATACGTATAGATTTCCCATGGGTCTCCATAATATTCAAACAAATCATTGTATATAACGATTTCCCAATACCCATCTTCATTCATCCACATTGCATAATTGTAATCCTCAGGAAGTGGCATCCACAGTTGTGGGTCAAGTTCTACTGCAGTAAGGTAATAAGCAGCACCATAAGTTCCATCCGTTACGCAATAATTCGCAAATTCTGGTGATTCAAAGTCAAGGTCTCCGCAGAACCAAAATACGGTATGTGCCGCCTCAAAGCTATAGTTAACAAATCGTTCTTCTTCAGTTTCTTCGAAGCCGTAATCATCATCAAATGGTGGTGCAAATATAGCATCTGCAATCATGAAAACGATAAATCGAGTGAAGTGGAAATGATCATCATTAAACAGTGCTAAAATGTATTCGATTGTTGCGCGGGTCATTTCCGGTTCTGAGTTTTCTGGGTCATCTAAATCAACACCCATTTCAAGCAGTAATGCGTTAAATGCGATTGGTTCAGTGAATACAGCGAATCCATCAATATAGTAAAAATCGATGTAAATATCTTCTTCAGTGACTGTAAAGGTTGAGAGTTCAAGATCGTATAAAGGGGTTATAAAGAATACATCTAAGTCTTTAAGTGAGTATACACCGACTGGTTCTTCCTCTACTAAAAAGACAAACTCAATGACTTCACTGAAAATCATAACTTTTAAAAATTCTTCGATAATTCTGTGCACATCATTATACTCGACTGGCAAGGTGATTTCTGCTTGATTAAGCACAGTTATTTTGATAGATACCTCTTCAAACACAATGTCATGGTTTTCCATATCCATTACCATGTTATAGTATGGAGAAAGATCTAAATACATCATTACGGCGTCATCATCGAGCGGATCAATCATCCAGTCCATCGTAAGTGATGGCAACAGTTCTAATGATTCTCTTATTTGACTTTCTGTTGGTGGGGGTTCAATCATCGCTTCTTCTACGAGTTCATGATCAAGTAAAAATTGATATGTATCCATTAATAAAGTAGCAATCATTTCCGCAAACATATCCGCTTCCATACCCATCGATAGTTTTACTAAGAAGTCTTCCGTTTTATCCATCGTCATATCGGCATCGTTTTCAAGTAATAGTATCAATTGATCAACATACGGTAAATATGTTGCGACTGCGCTATGAATTAATAGTTCTATTTCGGTATAAACGAGATCGATTTCAGCATAGCTATACCCAAGCTCAAGTAATAACTCATCAATGAATACATCGAGTTCATAAGCGATTAATAATCGGTCAAGCATATCCATCTCGATAATGCTTTGCATGGTATCATCAATCGTGATTTTGAACCAATCATGTTCAATCGCGAACAGTTCAAACGGTGTCATGTTGCCCATATCCATGTCAGCTTCAAGGAGCGGTAAAATTGAGCCTAAATTCATATAAATATCAATCGTGTCATGACTAAGCACAAAAATCTGTTCAAAGGTAATTATTATCCCTTCGACATCAAGTGTTTGAACAAGCCATAAGTAATCGATACCGTCTTGTTGGTAATAGGTAATTTCTACGATATTATTCATTTCTTCAGTATAGCCAAAACTATCAGTCATGATGGTTTTATTTTCAACAATAATCGTCATAGCGTTTTGCATTTGTGTTAAGCGTTCTGTGATTAAAGTAGCCGATCCGTCCCACTGTGCAATAATACTATCTGCAGCAGCTTCTTTATCTGTAGGCACTTCATCATCTGCTTCTGTAATGACTATATCTACGGTCGTTTGAAGATTGTTATACGTTATAGTCAGCATGTGTGTTCCTGCACTATCAAGATTGTTTAATCCATTTATCATTGACGCGGTAATATCTATTAATTCTGTGGAATCATCATCATAGATTAATGTAAGTTTCAAGGTTGTAAAATCAAAGGTACCAACTTCATAGCTCGATTCAACATATGATGGTTGAATAGCAATGGCTACGAGTTGTGGTTCTGTAACAACAATTGTGATATCTGTAACAAATTCTTCATAAGTAATTCTAAGGGTATGGGTTCCAGAGGCATTTAATTGCTCTAGTCCAGTCACCATTGATGCATGAATACTAATGCGTTCTTCGGAGTTGTCGTCATAAACCAAAACAAGCTCTAAGTCTGATAAATCAAAAGCACCCTTAGCATAACTTTCTGCAATTGTACTCGGATCGACAAACATGTTTTCTAGTTGCCGCTGCGGGTCAATGATGATGACATCAAAGGTAACTTCGAAGTCATCGTATGTAATCGTAAGGGTGTGGGTCCCAGGTGTATTGAGCTGATCTAGCCCAGTTACCATTGCTTCTGTAATGGTAATATTTGTTTCAGTACCATTATCATAACGAATGGTTAGTACAAGATTTGATAATGTGAATGCGCCTGCTTGATATCCTGTTTCCAGTTGTGTTTCATCAAAAACAATTGATTCAATACTTGGGTCTGTTTCAATTAAATCACTCCCAAAATCACATGCTGCAAAAACAAATGTTGCAAGGAGAAATATCAAAACACTAAATATGCGTTTCATTAAGCCTTACCTCCTATTATTTTTATTGCACCACTATACTTTTATTATATGAATAAATATCCATTGTGCAATAAAAATAAATTCGATAAAATTGACAGACTTTAATTATGGTTAATTGGCGCGATTAATATTAAACGCCATTGAAGGAAAGTTGTTAAAAATAAAATATTGAGCGTATGCGCAATTTGGTCAATAAACTCAGAAAAAAACACACCGAAGTGTGTTTTAATCATTATGAATAATATTTTCATACAAGTCTCTTAATGCACGAATCATTTCTTGTATATGGGTATCTTGAACAGAGAACGCGACTTCATTTTCTATGAATCGATTAATGATAATGGTATTCCCGAATGGATCAAACTCTTCTTGTGGTAATGGGAAGTGTCTACCTAAAAAGTTATCAAAGTAGACCATGAGTGCTTCATCAACTGATTCAGGGACTTCAATGTCCGACCCATCTAAGGTAAATGAACGTTTGAAAGCATGTTCAGCCCATAATCGTAGCTGGGATTCTACTGGAACATCAGAATCATTTAACCACGCTTCGTCGTAATCATTATCTGGATCTTCAAATGCAGCGCTCGGTGGATTAAACGTATCTTCATTTCCTTTTTCTACACGGACAAAATGCAGTCCGAATTCAGTTGGAAAGAGTCCGTTTGGATCAAGCAGTTGTTCATTTTCTTCATAACTTTCAGTTTGGAAAAGATGATAAAGCTCATACATTCGGTCGTTAAACGGATCTACTAAGCGTTGAACACTTGCTGCGTTTATAACATTATTACCGGGTGTTAGATTTTCATAGCGTAGATTAAAGCCAAAGTTTTTAAATTCTGCCCATGGATTGGCGTTTTCATCACGTGTTGCGGCGCGGTATTCATCCACAATTGCTTCCATGGACATGCCTTGATTAAGGCGTAATTCTATTAGTGTTTCTAGCTTATCTACTTTGTTTAAATACGTTGCCCATGGGACCCCACCAGCCGCTTCTAAGTCCTCTAGATACTTTGTGAAGTCATC
>SKIY01000054.1 GCA_007116205.1 Candidatus Izemoplasma sp.
AAAACGGCGATAAGATGACATACGATTCATACCATGATGGTACCATCATTGCCTTCCACACTGAAAACGCATAAAAAATACTCCCTGCAAAAAGCATTGCTCCAAAGATAATAATATACCAGCGAAATATATCTAACCATAAAACTTTTCTTGGATCAAAATAATCGTACACTTTTTCTAACATACGTAGACTCCTCGTAAAACAATTTTTAGAACCACTACATGAACGCACAACAGCCCCAATTCTAACACCCAGCCTTACAACAAGTCAACGCAAAATAACACTTTAGCCTTAAACCATCAAAAAACACCACTACCGCAGTAGTAGTGTTTTTGAGGAAATACCAAAAACCTATATCACTGATAACTTTGTTACTTCATAGCCCGATTGCGTTAACGACTCAATAAACGTATCCGGGTCGGTTTGATCACTGTTAAACGTAATACGTCCAAATTTACGTTCAATATAAATATCGACATCTGTTGCGCCAAGCGGTTTTAACACATTTTCAATATGGTTGATGCAAGACCCACAATGCATACCTTCAATTTTCACATTCAATACTTTTTCGATGATTTAACCCCCTTAAATTATGATAACTTCAATGGTTCTGTTAAACACGTTCCACTATCTTCAAACGTCGTAATCGCTGTTTCAGCGGTTAACCCGTTATACGTCACCGTCATTTGCGCAGTCAGTCCAAATGGTAACCAAATCCCTTTAAATCCGTTTTCATAAAGCGTTACCGTATCATCAAACAAAACCGTTCCGTCACTGGCTTCGATATAAACCGCAACCGTTTCATTCGCAAGCTCACCACGACAAGTCACCAAATTATGATTATGACAAGGGTGGGTACTCGTAATATAAGGCGCAAACGAAAGATAAAACAAACCTTCATCAATCGCATACGTATCTTTCCCTTGTTCAGATATAATCACGAGTTCTCTTTCAAGTACCGCCGCACTAATAATATCAGGGTCTAAAATCTGTTCATCTAAACTTTCAATCATTCCCGCAACACTCAGCCCTTGAATATTATAAATGTCATATACACTCGCTTCTGGTTCAGAGACCTCAATACGCGATAAAACCACCAAACCAACCAACAATACTATTCCTATAGCCATAAACACATATTTTTTCATCTTAATCACGCTCCAATATACCCTTTTTTTCTTTGTACGTCTCGGTGTCAATATTGCCTAAGGCATATTGCGTCCGCAATGTCTCTAAAGCATCTGTTTCCGCATTAGAAGGTTTCAAACTACGATAAGCCACCAACACACCACCAATAATCACAATCCACACAACACCCATAAAGAGTCCGTGGTAAGGACTAAAATGATGGTGACTCACAGGAACATCTGTGACCCGTAAATACATCGTTGCGCCTAAAATAAACAGCATTAAAATCATAACGCCAAATCCAATAATTGTTTTCATATTATCACCTAAACTCATCATAAACTAAAAATATGAACCAATTATGA
This sequence comes from Candidatus Izemoplasma sp., assembly GCA_007116205.1. Lineage (GTDB taxonomy): Bacteria > Bacillota_I > Bacilli_A > Izemoplasmatales > Izemoplasmataceae > SLQR01. Next base: position 1,495 of record SKIY01000054.1, read on the forward strand.
ATCTAAATAAATCGTAATAACCGTTCCCTGATGCACTTCCGAATCCACAGTAATCTTAAAGCCATGCGCCTCAAGAATATTTTTAACAATATAAAGCCCTACCCCACTACCTTCATCACGCTCTTGAACTTTAAAAATCGCATCAATCGTATCTTGATCCATCCCGCGTCCAGTATCTTTAACAATCAACTTATCCGCACTTAAAATAACCGAAACCTCCGCTTCAGCGTCACTATACTTTAAACTGTTTTGCAGTAAGTGTTCAAACACACGTCGCAAACCTTCCGCGTCGCCATAAACACGAACCTCCTCACGAAGATCAAGCTTCAACTTAACACGGCGTTGTTTAAAGACATCTCCATGTCTTCTCACACTCTCTTTAATCAACACCGATAGATCAACCGATTGAAACGTCTCATCAATCGCTTGATCGATAATCTTATCGATCAACGCGCGAATATGATTCACTTCTTCATCTAAAGACGCCTTCGTTTCATCATTGAACGCAATGCGTGCTTGCATAACCCCATCCATCAACCCACGAATAATCGTCAACGGCGTTTTAATATCATGTGCAAGCTCTTGAATTTGTCGTTTATGATCAACTTGTAGCCGCGAGACTTTCTCAATCGTCGCCGCAAAAACACCTTCAAGCTTCGCAAACTCTAAAAAATAATATCGCTCATCAAACACCACCGCATCCAACGCTTTTTGTAAGTGCTCAAAATCATTTAAAATAACCGCGTGTTGCGTTTTTAATCGGTAACGGAAATACACCATAAAAACCCCGTATAACCCAATTAAAAGACCATTAATAATAATCATATAAATAACATTTGCTACCCAAACACTACTTTGCGCATTATCAATAATGAGCACCGCATAAGGTGCGCCATTATAATAAACCGTATAAGCATTATCACTAGTAGGCAACCGCTCCGTACGGTGTGCATACAGCCCATCCAATGTCTCATAATCTAACCGCACCTCATGGGTATGACCATAATGCTCTAAATACGTAATAACCGTATCATCATCGGTGTATAAAACAAGGTGTTCAACCATCTCTATAAGGTTGTCATTTTGACGATTAATCGTCGCATTAATATACATCGTATTCACCGCAATAATCGTCAAATTCACAACCACAAATAACCCAATAAACGTCAATAAAATCGAACGACTTAACTTATGGCCTAAATACGCAAATAAACTACGCATACCGCTCACCTAAAAACCGGTACCCCGCACCATACACCGTTTCAATAATCGCCTTATCCTTTAACTTCTTACGCAAATTTTTAACATACGTATCCACAATCCGATCATACGCCTCACTATCATCCAAACACCCTTCAATAATCTGTTCCCGAGTAAGGACATGCTGTGGGTGTCTCATAAAATATTCAACCAACCGTACCTCCGTTGAATTTAACGGAATAACCACCCCATCACAGCGCACTTCTAACGCCACAACATCTAAACGGTAAACACGGTCATGAAACCGAAACTGTAAAACCGTTGATTTCATCAACCGTTTTTCAAGATTTCGTAATTTCAGTTGAATCTCATCAATCGAAAACGGCTTCGTAATATAATCATCCGCCCCCTCACCAAGCAAAGATAACTTCGTTAAATCCCCCGTTTTCGCAGTCAACACCATAACATATACATGACTCGTCTCACGAATCTTTTTAACAAACGCATCGCCCTGTAATCCCGGCAACATTAAATCCGTAATAACAACATCATAATCTGCGCGTTCAAAAGCTTTTAAAGCATCCTCCGCAGTTAAAAAGCCATCAACATGATGCCCGTCTTGCCGTAAATATAACGCCAACATATCATTTATCTTTTTCTCATCTTCTAACAATAATACGCGCATAAGACCACCTCTTATCCTTATCATACCACGACAACTAAATAGAACGCATCATATACAATAACGTTATTCGCACATAAAAAAAAGAGAATATCAACTATTCTCTTTTAACGATCTATCTAGCGTCATTGAACATTACCCTTCAAACACCTGCATCTGATTCATAATATATACATAAATATTCATCGCAATTAGCGCCAACAACAACACCCCAGCAACACTAACAACTTGCGGGTAAGCCATATTTAATCCCTCACCCGTTTGCGAAATATGGCGCGTTAAAATACCGTAAAAAGCCCACATAAAAACAAGCCCAAATACAACATCGCTTCGTAAATAAATCGTAGCCAACCCAATCGCCCCTGCAATAATAAGCACAATAACCGTCCACGTCGCATCACTTAATCCAAGCCTTGGCATATCAATAGCTACAAACATAATCGTTACATTCGCAATCAACGCCACACAAATCCACGCAAAATACAAACTAAATGGTACCTTAAACCATATATAACTTGACGGTATGAATAAAAACCCAACCAATAATACCCCAAAAAGCACCACCATCACAACCGTCGATAATACAATATAATCATAATGCCACGCTACTAACCACAAAACATTCAACACACTCGAAACAATAAACACCCATGCAAACAACGTCATTACCTCACTAGTAACGTCATAAAGCCCAAACACATAAAACACCACACCAACACCAAGCACTAAATAAATAAGCCCCCATATCGAAAACGTCAACCCAACCGGGGTAAAAAGACTTGGGTATTGCGCACTAACATCGCCAGTCGTACGCCCGCCTAAAGGCAACGTATTCGCAAGCGTATTCATCACAAGCATCGCAACATAAGAAACCACTACCAACCCTTTAAGTATCATAATACACCTCTTTTTAAGCCTAAAAGAAACCTTTCGTATCTTTAGCCTTATTTATAGTTAAATCCCCGCAAAAAGCGTCGCCAGTATCGCCATAATCAAACAATAACTCGCAACAACGATTAATCGCGTTTTTAAAAACATAAACGTATTGTGTAAAATCGCATAAAACGGTCCAAACAAAACAACAAAATACGTCAACCCCATTAAAATATTAATCTGCATTGGACGGTCCAAATCCAGCACTTGATACCGTTCAATCAACGCCTGAAAAACCGTCCCCACAACAATAACACTCGCCACCACCGTCACAAACATTAAACTCACCACAACCAAATATTCAATCCAGTCAAAACTTTCCTTCGTCACCTTAGAAAAAGCAAAGAACAACAAAAACAACACCACAATAACCGTCAGCATCGCGATTAAAATCGAATCCACTTCCGCCAAAAAATATTCCGGCGTAACGGCTTCACCTATAAACATAAACTTCATAACATTTCACCTCAACATAGCTTTATTTTTGTTGTAAATTGGGACACAAAGACTTTAACGTTTCAAATAGCGCATCATTATCTTTAACAGAAATATACGTAATCCCCGTGAAAAAAGCATTATTTTTCGTCTTGATCGCAATGCGATCAACCGACAACGCCATCGAAGACCATAAGTTTTTCACCCGTTCAAGCGACTTAATATCCACATAATTGATGCGCTGTCGGATCGGTCCAAACTTAATTTTTACAGCACTTTCTTCAAGTTCTACATAACTATCCACTAAAATCCACACAATCAACACATTCAAAAGCATCATAGCAGCTAAAGAAATTAAGTCATAGTACGCAAAAATAAAAACATACAGTGCAATCCCAATCGGTAAAAGCATTATTCCAACTAACCATAAATCCTTCTTCGCTCGATAACGCACCACAACACCACCTTTATAGACATGCTATTATTTTACTACACCCTTAACATAAATAAAACACCCGACATCAAAATGTCGAGTGTTTTATCCGTTGTTTTTACTTAATCAATCGTGAATCAACT
>SKIY01000038.1 GCA_007116205.1 Candidatus Izemoplasma sp.
AGCCGTATGGGCACTTTGATACGTACCAGAAAACTTTGAGCCTATACCGATATAAATAATCTTATATCCTTGCTTTAAAAACTCCTCAAAAACCTCCACAAAAGCCCCCGGAGAAGCCGCCGCTGTTTTCGGATGTTCGGCGTTTTCACGAACCCTTTCATACATTACTTTCGGGGTTAATGTCACACCATCATAATAGGACTTTTCACCAATATTAACAATGAGCGGAACCACCGCAATTTCATGTTTTTCAATCAGCGCATCTGATAGGTCAGACGTACTATCTGTAACAAGTTTAATCTTATCCATAAAGCCTCCACTTATCCTTTTTTATAGTTTGATTCTTTAAGCATCTCATGGGTACTTGCGTTATACCATTTAAAAGTAATTTCCTTATCAATTTCCATGATCATATAGCTTTCCGGCACATGATTTCTTGACTTATGAACCGACCCAGGATTGATCAAAATTTTACCATCCACACGGTCGAGTGAAGCAACATGGGTATGCCCATAAAAAGCAATATCCGCCTCAACTTCTTGCATCCTAAAATAAAGTTTTTCAAGGCCGCCCTGCACACGGTATTTATGCCCGTGAACCAATAAAATCTTAAGCCCCTCAAGCGGCAACACATGTTCATAAGTAAACCCTGAATCAAATGGAAAATTTCCTTTAATCGCAACAATATCATGACGTTCTAAAAACGATGATTTCATCTCAGAATCGCCAAGACTTATTTTATACTCAACTGCCTTATGTTCCTCCAAAATAGCTTCTAAACGCTGCTTGTTTCGATGAACATCACTAAAAATTAATAACTGCATCCCGATTCCCCCTAATCAAGTGTCACATCTAACTCAATCTTACCATCTTTAATTTCTATCATGCGATCCGTTTGTTGGGCAACGACCTTATCATGCGTAATCACCAAAAACGTCGTGTTGTACGTTTTATTAATTTTTCGAAGCAAGCTATAGACTTGTTCAGTCGTATCGCTATCTAATGACCCGGTTGGTTCGTCTGCTAAAATAAGTTTCGGTTTATTCATCAACGCGCGCGCAATAGCGGTACGCTGTTGCTGTCCCCCACTCATTTCCGTTGCTAAATTATCTTTAACGTGTGTTAACCCAACAAGCTCGATTAACTCCAAAGCATAATCCATCACCGCTTGTGGGACTTTAGTATGTTTAATACGATAAGGCATCAAAATATTTTCTAACGCCGTAAACTCCGGTAACAAATAATGATGTTGAAAGATAAATCCAATCGTCTCATTACGCAGTTCAGCTAAAGCCTTTTTGTCCATATCTTTAGTGTTTTTCCCGTAAATAGACACATTGCCTTCATCTGGTCGATCCAACGTTCCAATAATATTCATCAAGGTACTTTTACCAGACCCACTTTGTCCAATAATCGCTGTAAATGACCCTTCTTCAACATCAAAACTAATCCCATGCAAAACTTGTGTTTTAACTATTTTACCATAAGACTTAGCAATCTTGTCAAGTACTAATACCTTAGCCATTGCGAATCACCTCAATAACATCAAGCTTCGCACTCCGTCTCGCTGGTAAAAACGCCGCCACTAAACTCGCAAAAACAGCAATACTCGCACTCATCGCAATAAAAGCAGGATTAATGTACAGTGCAACTACCGGTGTACCATCAGGATTTACCGCAAAAACAGTAAACATCACAGCGAGCAACAATCCTAACAACACCCCGATCACAGCCCCAAAGATACCGAGTAAAAACCCTTCAAACAAAAAGATCTTTGATGCTTGTGCATCATTCGTTCCCATCGCTTTTAAAATCCCGAGTTGTTTAGACTTTTGAAGCACCGTAATAGCAAGAACACTAGAAATACCAAGCACGACACTAACCATCACAAAAATCTGAATCATCAAACTTGAAATACTTTGTCCTTCTAACCCACTCAACAACTCTTGATTAGCACTTTGCCACTCCGTTACAGCAAAATCATTCCCAATATTATTACGCAGTGACGCTGCCAAAGCATCCGAGGCAAATACATCAGTAATTTGAATCTCATAGCTACTAAGACCAGGTGATGATAACACAGATTTAGCACCACCTAAATCCATAACAAACCAACTTTTATTAATCGAAGTCACCCGAAAATCAAATACACCAACTAATAAAACCGTATGGGTCTCAGACGTTTCAGGAATAAACACACTTACAGTATCCCCAAGTGATAACCCGGTCTCATCAACAAGATCTTTCCCTAACATCATTTCACCAGCGCCCACCGGCAACGCTCCATCAATCAGTTTATCATCAAAACCGTAGATCGTGTTTGCCTGGGCAAACTCAAACCCGCGAATAACAACAGGGTCAGTATATGTATCCGTCGTCATACTGCCACTACCATCAACCGTTTTACTAACAACAACAATTCGTTCATCAAACCCTTGTAACGTACTAAAAAAAGACGCATCATCAGCGACAGTCTCATTGCGCTCACTCGAAGTCACCGTAATGTGTGAACTGCTGCCAATCGTAGAATCGATTAAAGAGTTTTGTAAACCTTGAATAAGTGACCCAATAAAGACTTGAACACTTACCCCAACCGCAATACCCAAAACAATAAGCAGTGTTTGTAATTTATTCGACGCTAAAAACCTTAACGCAACACGGAAGGAAAACACTATAATCCCTCCTTATCAATAAGCGCTTCAATATCTGCTACTTTAGACAGCATCCCATCTACTAACAAATGCGTCTTTTGTTTTAAAGCACCACGACCTGCCCCATAAATTTTTAGCTTAGGGTAGTGTGCTTTTATATTTGCTAACACTTTATTAAACTCCACTAAATTATACGCATTCGTAACGCTCAAAACCAAATAATCACATTTAGCATGCGCAATCCCCGCCAACAACGTTTTTAGCGGTGTATCTGCCCCTGTTAAAATCGTCTTAAACCCATAATATTCCAACAAATACGACCCAATAACCGCGCCGAGTTCATGCGTTTCACCTTTTAAACAAGCCACTAAAACCGTTTTGTCAACCTTACGCTGTTGCTTCGCCTTTAAAACATAGTCATAGCTTACCTCAACCAACATCCGCATCATCGCACTCATGCGGTGTTCATGGTAAACACACGTATAATCGCCTTGTTCACAAGCAATACTATTTAAGATTTCTGGTATAACTTCTTCATAAAACACTAACAAATTTCCTGCTTCTAAAAAGCGGTGTGTTAAGGCCAGCGCCTGTTCTTTATCTTGCGCTATTAGCATCTTTTTTAAATCCTGTAAATATGCCATACCCGTCTCCCCTTAATCCAAATCTTCTAAAAATGCCAACACTTTTCTTAAACAGCGTCCGCGATGAGATATCTTGTTCTTCTCAGTTTGATCCATCTCAGCTAATGTTTTCGTGTAGCCCACAGGAATAAACAAAGGATCATATCCAAACCCATGCGTACCTTCACAAGCCGTATGGATATACCCGTGTAACTCGCCTTCAAACCGATTGATATTGCCCGCTTCATCAATTAAACAAACCGCTGTCACAAAGCGTGCACTACGATCTGCTTTAGACGCCATCTTCTCAAGCAACAACTTATTATTTGATGCATCTGTCGCAGCTTTTGAAAACCGTCGCGAATGAATACCTGGTTTGTTATCTAAAGCGAACACTTCTAATCCCGAATCATCCGCAATAATCAAACTATTCGTTACTTTACGAACAGCCAACGCTTTTATTTTTGCATTATCAAAAAACGTCTCTCCCGTTTCTTCAATATAGCCAATATCAAAATCCCGAAGCGAAAAAATCTCCACTTTCAAATGTTCTAATAAACTTTGATACTCTTGCAGTTTATGTGCATTCGCAGTAGCAATAACTATTTGTTTCACAGGCCTCACCTACTAAAAAAGCCTTAACAAAAAGGCTTTTATTTTTGACACCATGCAGAAAATTTATCCAAATCCGTATTTTTACCCACAAGTAAAAGCTGATCGCCCTCTTCAAAACGATCATCAGGGTCTGGAATAATAACATCGTCGCCACGTTTAATCGCGACAATATTAATCTTATGTTTACTTCTTAAATCTAAGTTAACGACCGTATAATCAACCAGTTTAGAAGACGCCTCAATAACAATAAAGCTATGCGTTTTATTCAGATCATAATACTCTAAAATATTGTTTGTTACTATACGGTGTGCAAGCCGTTTTCCCATTAATCGCTCAGGTTGAATAACATCATCCGCACCCAACTTAAGCACAACTTTCTCATGGTATTCATTTTGCACTTTAACAGTTATCCGCTTAACACCTAACTCTTTTAAAATAAGCGTCGTTAATATACTGTCTTCAATATCTTTTCCAATCGCCACAATAACATGGTCAATGCTCGCAATACCAACTTCTCTTAAAGCACCCTCATCAGACGTATCTAATCGAACAGCATGCGTTGCCGTTTTAGCCATTTTAGCAATGCGGGCTTCATCTCTATCAATAACAAGTACATCGAACCCGTTTTCAATCAGTTCTTCAACAACTGCCGTTCCAAACCGTCCAAGTCCAATAACAGCAAAAGACTTTTTAGCCATTTTTTTCACCTTCTCAGATTGATAATATCTTGATATTATCATACCATAAAAGCCCTTATTGTCAACAAAACACACCTTTTCACTAACTTTTTTAACCTGTTGTGCTATAATATATCCGGAGGGATGCCCGATGAAAGAAATCAATCAAGAAAAACAACTAGAAACAAGAATTATCTTTTTTTACATTTTAGGGTTTGTCATCCTTAACGTTGTCTATGTTGCCTTGTTCTTAACAATTGGAGATGCCATAGAAAACGCCTTAGTCAACACCCTAATACAAGTTGCTTATTACGGGATCATAACTGCATATCTAGTCTATATAAGCAAACAATATCTATTTGATGATGAAAAAAGGAAACTGAAAGAAAACCCTAGCTTCGCCGTCGGACTCATCATTGCGGGATTTTTCTTAATGTTCGCAGTAAACGGATTAGTCGCATTATTATCTGAATCCCTTGGTTATACTGAAACCTCATTAAACCAAGAACAACTTGAATTACTTGCAGAAAGCGGGACTTTATCGTTTTTAGGCGTAGCGTTTATAGCGATTATTTGTGCACCAATCGTTGAAGAACTCGTATTTCGAAAAGGTGTCTACGGTATTTTTGAGCGTAAGTTTAATACAGTAGCGGCAATACTCATTAGCTCCTTCTTCTTCGCTTTTATTCATTTACTATTAG
>SKIY01000096.1 GCA_007116205.1 Candidatus Izemoplasma sp.
ACCAAAACCAGCATAGTTATGGTTTAGGTGTTGCTTTGTTTCATGCATTATAAAAAACTGTGTGGATGCTGAGTCATATAAGTTCCCAACACGAGCCATAGAAATAACGCCGCGTCGATGGGCTAAAGGATTGACAATCCCATTTGCTAAAAATTCTCCGCGAATATTGCACGTCGAAGATGCACCATTCCCTGATTGAATAACAAACGATTCAATGACGCGATGAAAGGTTAGCCCATCGTAATAACCACTTTCAACCAAATGGACAAAATTCCGCACAGTATTCGGTGCAACGACTTCAAACAACTCAATAATAATCGTCCCAAACCCTTCAATATCAAGGGAAACAACTGGATTGTGACGGTCTAAATAAGAGCCATAAGGGAGTGTTTGTGGGTCTACCCATTTTGCATAAAGTAGCGTATCTTGATCAACATCGGTACTTCTAAACACGCTCTGCGTAAACGCCTCATCTGTAAACCACCCAACAAAATGCAGGTTCGGGTGTACTGGAATCGGTAACCGCACATTCTCATTTTGTTGTGCCTCAACAGGGATAACTTCAATCTCGTTTCCTGTTTCAAACGTAATCGTATATGTTTTACTACTACATCCATATAAGGTAAATAGTAAAATACTCAATAATATAATTTTCATTGTATTACTCCTTCTGAATTTTCAATATCAAGCGATAAAATAACCGCTTACTGCACATTTTTTTACCCCTTATCGCCACGACTCAATCGTGCGCATCTCAAGATTCTGAAGTTTCTGATAAGCCTGTTCAAACAATGGCACATAATCATCTCCAAAAGGATGCTTTTGTGCTAAAATACCATACAGTTTCAAAACTGCTTGATAGGCTTCTTTAGACGATTCATAAGCAAGCATATCACGGTAAATATCAGCTTGCAGTTCTTGCGCTTTCACCTTCATCATTAAAAATGGATGATCGCCTTCATAAATATCTCTTAACAATGGCGTTGCTTTTTGAGGGGTGTTACTAACAACATAAAGCACACATAAATCATACAATAGCTTGTAATATTCACTTGTATGTCGCTTAGCATGAGTATCTTCTATTAACTTTTGAATAAGCGGGATACCCAATTGACTATCTTCTTTAACTGTTAAATACGACGCATAATTGCGATGACTTCGATAAGCGCTATCTATCGCGATCGCCTTTTGAAAATAGCTAAGCGGCGTCACGTTGCTTTTAATCATTGCTAAATCAATCGCACAAGCAAGTATTTGAAAAATATAATTGCTGTTTTCTTCTTGCGCTTTAGAATCCGCATATGGCTTTAACCACTGAATAAACTGTTCCTGCTGTCCTTCAAAAAACGCTTTAACTAACGCTTTATACTCTAAAGCTGCCTCAACCAATATACATGTAAACAAAAACAGTATTTTTTCCTCGTGTAAACGCAGTTCTTTTAAGTGTTCACCCAATGCCAGACTACGATAAAAATCTGTTTCCCGAATATCTAGCACACTAACCTCATCTAATTTAAACTTCCCATCTTGCAAACGACCACTAACATCAGGGGTATTTATTAAAACATACAGTCCAATAAGATACTTTTGGATAGTCAACTCATCAACTGTTAAAATATCCACTGTTTTCACAGCGTCTTTTAAGCGGTTGGTAAAGGTGATTTTTTTATTGTAAAATTGATATATTTCTTGGAGCTTACGAAGATATGGTTTTAACTCAGCAAACGTCTCATTATTTACACCTATATAGTAATTCTCCACAAAAAAACCTCCTTATATTATTATCTTATTATAGCACACACAAAAGACTATTTAGCAATAAAAAATGTTCGTAGTTTGTGTTTTCACTACGAACATTTTTATATCTATAACTGCTCTGTGACCGTCTTCCCTTGCATAAACAACAACAAGTAATCCGGGCCACCCGCTTTAGAATCGGTACCACTCATATTGAAGCCACCGAATGGTTGATATCCAACAATAGCGCCGGTACATTTTCTATTAAAGTAAAGATTTCCAACATGAAAATCTTCTCTAGCCTTTTCAAGATGTTCACGATTATTTGATAACACTGCGCCTGTTAATCCAAACTCCGTGTTATTTGCCACATCGATTGCGGAATCAAAGGACTTCACCTTTGTCACAGCGAGTACTGGTCCAAAGATTTCTTCTTGCATCAATCGTGCTTGAGGGTCGACATCAACAAAAACCGTTGGTTCGATAAACCATCCCTTAGATGCATCACTGTTTCCACCAATTAATAATCTGCCTTCTTTTTTTCCAACTTCAATATAGGCATTAATTTTTTTAAAAGCATTTTCATCATTAACCGGTCCCATGGTCATATCTGGATTTTCTGGATTACCCAATTTAATCAACGCGACTTCTTTTTTTAGTGCTTCTAAAACGTCATCATAAATCGCCTCATGGATAATTGCACGACTACATGCACTACATTTTTGCCCGCTAAATCCAAACGCACTCCCACTAATATGTTTCGCTGCTAAGGCTGGATCATAATCAGCGTCGACAATAATAGCATCCTTACCGCCCATTTCAGCAACAACACGTTTTAACCAAATTTGTCCTTTTTGTAGTTTAGCTGCGGTTTCATAAATATGCGCACCCACTTCTTTACTACCCGTGAAAGTAATAAATCGAGTCTTTGGATGTTTTACGATATAGTCTCCAACTTCACTCCCTTTACCCGGTAAGAAATTGACAACACCTTTAGGTAGTCCCGCTTCTTCTAGTACTTCAACGAACTTATACGCAATGACTTGCGTCGTAGCCGCAGGTTTTAAAAGAACCGTATTTCCCGTCACTATAGCAGCACTGGTCATGCCCACTAAAATAGCTAAAGGGAAGTTCCACGGTGCGATAATGGCACCAACACCAAGTGGAATGTAAAAATAATTATTTCGTTCAAGATTTTTTCGACTTAAAACTTCTTTATCAATTTCAGTCATTTTTAACATTTGACGCCCGTAATACTCCAAAAAGTCAATTGCTTCTGCGGTATCCCCGTCCGCTTCTGGATAGGGCTTACCCGCTTCTTTTGTCATTAAAGCACTAAACTCAAAATGTCTTCGTCTTAATATGTTTGCGGCTTTAAACAACACATCTGCACGAATATTCGGATCGACTTTTTTCCAAGACTCAAATGCAGTAAGTGCACTCTCCATAGCATAATCCGCTTCTTTTTTAGACGCTTGATGAATCGTACCAATGACCTCATCAACTTGTGCTGGATTAACTGAGTCTACCGTGTCTTTCGATGTTACCCGCTCACCATTAATGATTAGCGGATACGTTTTGCCTAAATACGCATTAACTGTTTTTAAGCCTTCTTGATATCGTTCAATGTTTTCTTTTAGAGAATAGTCTCGTAGCGTTTCACATGTAAAATTATAAATGGCCATATTATGGCACACCCTTTCTTTTTAGACGACGCTCGTTTCCAGTTCTCTTATCGCTTTACCATCAAAACGTTCTAAAGCCATATCTTCCATCGGAAGGGAAGGTTCTTTACCCAAAATCAACTCACTGAGTAGTAACCCCGTCATCGGAGCAAGCATAAAGCCGTGTCCGCTGAACCCACAGGCCATATAAAAGCCTGGTAACTGTTTTGCGCCACCTATTATTGGTTGATGATCTGGACTCATGTTGTAAAGACCACCCCACTGACGAATGACACGTAACTCCCCAATCGGAGGTAACAGTCGAGTGACCGTCTTACTCATTTCATCCAAAAACTTCCAGCTCGAACTAACATCATGACCTTTCGGCATATCTTTATCACCACGGCCCATAATAAATGCACCATGTGGTGTTTGCTGGCAATAAATATTTTGTGAAAACGAAATAACCATCGGTCCTTGCATCTTTTCTACTGGTTCTGTCACAAGAATTTCATGGTTTTCAGAAAACACAGGGATCTCAACATCCACCATCGTCCCAATCTCTTTAGCCCATCCCCCTGCAGCATTCACAACAATCGATGTTTCAATGGTTCCTTTATCGGTATGAACCGCTTTTATACGATCCGCATCACGCGTAATACGTTCTACGGTTGTGTAAGTAAAAAATTCTACGCCTAAACGTTTAGCAGCTTTATAATAAGCATCTGTCATCGTAAACGGATTTAAATGCCCATCCGTTTTACAAAACGTAGCACTATGCACAACATCCGTATTTAAGTGGGGAACTATTTCTTTCGCTTCTTCTTTTGTTAAAACTCGAGAAGGGATACCCAAACTATTTTGTAACTTAACATTCTTTTCAAATTGCTTCGCCTCTTGATCGTTTGAAGCAATCACTAAATAGCCTTCTTGTTTAAACTCAATATCACCATCATAGTCTAAAATAGCTTGTGCATTTTCAAAAAACTCAACGCTTTTTTTAGCCAAAATACAATTTGCTTTTGTCGCCCATTGTTGGCGTACTCCAGCGCCGCAACGACCTGTAGCACCACTGGTTAAATAATCGCGTTCTATTACTATTATATTCTTTTGTCCTTGTTTTGCCAAATTATAAGCAATACTACACCCACTAATACCTGCGCCAATAATGACCACATCTGCTTGTTTAGGTAAGGTTTTATTCTTCATCTTCGGCGGCCTCCTTAATGGCTTTTAATTTAACACCCATGGTAAATGGACGCATATTATGAAACGGAACGTCCTCTAACGGTTTATTAAAATACTTAGCAATTTCCCATTGCACCATCTTACCACAAGTATTCGCTTGACAAGGTCCCATACCAACACGTTTAATCCGTTTTAACTCTTCAAATGTCGTATAGCCTTCCTCAAACAAATCATACAAATCTTGTAATGTCACATCTGAACAACGACAAATAATAATATTTTTAGCGTCCATGTTGCACCTCAATGGTTATGGCTTCATGCAAGTAAGCTTCATCAATAACTACATGAATAAGCGCTGTCTTATTCATCTTATCTGTTAACTGTACTTTCGTAACTTCACCTTTTGTAATTGCTTTACCCGCTCGGTTCATAACATTTAACACTGTGCCAACTTTCGGTAATGGTGTAAACTCATAAGGAATTTTCATAGAAACTTTACCATCTTGTAGTTGCATCACAGTAATCGCTAACCCAGGACAATTATAAACACAAATACCACAGCCCGTACATTTATCAAAGTCAATCTCCGGACGGACATTTATATCCTCAGGTACATGAATTGCATCAAAAGGACAACTCGTACT
>SKIY01000142.1 GCA_007116205.1 Candidatus Izemoplasma sp.
ATTGAGTTTCCCTGTATTATATTGTAAAAAAACATGTGGATTACCTACATAACCACGGACTTGTCCATGGGCATTTGCGGTTGTTACCATACCTTCAAGCGGACCGTCGCTTTCAACGCGGATGGTTATTTCTTGATCATCTTTATACATTGCCCCCATAATGACACTTGCGGTCAATAGTCTTCCCATAGCAGCGGCGCTTGTTGGCCATAGATCATGGATTTGACGGGCTTTTTCTGATAAGTTTTTTGTGTTCGCTGCATAAATGCGAACGGTGCCATTAAAGGCGTATGCTTTTACTAAATAGTCTTTCATATTATCACCGCGAACATTATAGCATAGATTTTGTCTTATACAAAACAATTGAAAAAGGTTCTTTTTTCGCTTACAATATTGACGTTTAGGGTGTGATGAAATGAAGATTGGTAATGTGACATTAAAAAATAATGTTTTTGTGGCGCCGCTTGCGGGAATTTCAAACGGGGCTTTTCGTTCGATTGTGGCATCGTTTGGCGCAGGGCTTATATATACTGAAATGGTTAGTGATAAGGGCTTGTTGCATCATAATGAGAGAACACAAAATATGCTTGAAATTGGTGCGGATGAAGGCGATGTTTCACTGCAACTATTTGGTGCTGATCCGAGACAGTTAGCTGAAGCAGTGAAGATTGTTGATACAAAGAGTGATGCAGTTATCATTGATCTTAATGCAGGATGTCCGGTGCCTAAGGTTGTAAAGAGTAATGGTGGGGCTAAGTTGATGACTGATGAAGCGCTATTATTTTCGATTGTGCGTTCAATGGTTTTGGCGACGGATAAACCTGTCACGGTTAAAATACGTATGGGATGGGATCAAAATAGTTTAAACGCAGTTGCATTAGCAAAAGGTATTGAAAAGGCCGGTGCTGCTGCGATTGCAATTCACGGGAGAACGAGAAAAGCGATGTATTCTGGTAAGGTGAATCTCGATAGTATAAAAGCAGTTGTTGAAGCGGTTGATATACCTGTGATTGGAAATGGAGATATTAAAACTCCAGAAGATGCAAAACAGATGCTTGATTATACTGGGTGTGCTGCGGTGATGATTGGACGTGGTGTATTAGGAAATCCATGGCTTATTAAACAGACTATTGATTATTTGCGAACCGGTAAATATGATAAAGAGATTCTTTTAGAAGAAAGGTTTGCAATGATTAAGGTGCATACTAAGAAGTTAATTGATTTAAAAGGTGAAAAGGTGGCGCTTTTAGAAATGCGGTCTCATGTACCTTGGTATTTGAAGGGGTTGCCGCATGCAACTGTGGTGAAACAGGCAATGCTAAAGATGACTACGGCGGTGGAGTTGTTTGCGTTATTAGATACATATTATCAGCGCTTAAAAGGCTGAAAATCAAATATTTAGATAAAAAAAAGCTGATTATTTCAGCTTTTTTGTATTTATATTAAATTTCATATTGTTTATAATTGTGTCTTATTGCACTCGATACACGCGCTTTGATAATCGTTCCATCGTTATCATGTGTGGTTTCAATAATATGGCTGTGCTCATTGAGTACGTTGATCACTTCGCCAGCGCTATAAGGTATTTTGTATGTAATGGTTTTGTCATTTTGTGAAAGCAAGTTTGTGAGGGTATCGATGAGGGAATCGATATTTTTTTGGTTTTTTAGGGATACTTTTACTGCTGGATTAAATCCGTGTGGAAGGGTCTCTTCAGTTAAGTCTATTTTGTTGAACACATATAAGGTTTCGATGTGGTCTGCGTCGAGTTGTTTTAAGACGCTTTGTGTTGTTGTGATTTGTTCTAGGTAGTCTGGGTTTGAAAAGTCGATGACATGTAATAATAGATCGGCTTCTTTGATTTCTTCTAAGGTCGATTTAAAGGAATCAATTAAATCGTGTGGAAGATTAGATATGAAACCGATGGTATCTGTGAGGATGAAAGGTTTACTGTTGTTTAGTTCGATGCGTCTTGAGGTTGTTTCTAGTGTTGCGAAGAGTTGGTCTTTAACGTTGACTGTGTGATCGTCTGTGGTTTTAGATGAGGCTAATAAGGTATTCATTAATGTGCTTTTTCCGGCATTGGTGTACCCGACGATTGCGACGGTTTTAATCGGTGATTTTTGTCGGTATCTTCGGTTGGTTTGTCGGATGGTGACAATTTGTTTTAGTTGTTTTTCTTTACGCACAATATCAGATTCTATTTTTCTTCGACTCAGTTCGATTTTCTTTTCTCCTGGACCTCTAGAACCGATACCGCCTTGTTGTCTTTCAAAGGATGCGGTCATGGATTTGAGTCGTGGAAGGAGGTACTTTAAATGTGCGACCTCGACTTGGAGCATGGCTTCTTTGGTTTTGGCACGTTTTGAAAATATATCTAGTATTAAGAGGGTTCTATCGACGACAGGGATATTGAATATTTCTTCTAGGTTGCGAATTTGGCTGCTGGTGAGCTCATCATTAAATAAGACGAGATCGACAGGATTATTTTGTATATGGGTAGATATTTCTTCGACTTTACCTCGCCCGATGCGATAGGGTGCGGTTGCTTGTGTGATGTCTTGTGTGAAGCGTGCAGTTGTTTCGATATTTAGTGTATCGGCGAGTGCAGCGAGTTCGTCCATGTAGATTTTTAGTTTGTTTCCTTTGTAGCGATTAATCCCTACAAGAATTGCTTTTTTCATGTAATCACCTCTTGATTCATTATAGCATGTATGTGGGAATTAAAGAAAAAAAGAAGCGTATGAATACGCTTCTAAAGTCCACATTTTAACTGAGCATTACAGTTGGTACAGGTATGACATCCACCGAGGTTTTCAACGGTACCTTCTAAACAAATAGGACAGATGTCTCCCGCTTCGACACCGATGTTTCGGTCTTGTCTATCGCTCCGTAACCCTTTGGTTTTGGATGCTTTCGGTTCTTTTTTCTGGTCTTCTAGTTCGATACCAAGGTCTTGAATACCAACTTGTTTTGGTTTTTTTGGTTTTTCATCGTCATCGCGGGTGAGGCTTAAAACTTGAGCATCGCGAGAACCATCAACATAAACAGTCCCACCTTTTGCGCCACCTTTATATAGGCGTTGGTAAACTTGCTCGACTTCTTCTACAGAGTACCCTTTTGGTGCGTTTACGGTTTTAGAGATAGAAGAGTCAACCCAGTTTTGGATGGTGCACTGAACATCCACATGTGCTTCTGGGGATAGATCCATTGCGCTAATGAATGTTTCTGGAAGTGTGTCTTTTGTAAAGCCAGGGTAGGCTTTTAGATATTTATCTACGATTGGCGCATTCACTTCTATGAATTTTCCTAATCGTCCACTTCTAAAGTAACTAAATGCGAAGTAAGGTTCTAATCCAGTTGAGACACCAACCATGGTTCCGGTTGAACCTGTTGGCGCGATGGTTAAGAGATGCGAGTTTCGTATACCGTGTTTTCTAACGCCTTCTCTAATGTGTTCTGGCATTTTTTTCATATAGCCGCTATTAAGTATTTTTTCACGGTTTTCTTGTGTTTTAAGGAATGGGAACGAGCCTTTCTCTTTCGCGAGTTCGATACTTGTCTCGTAAGCTTTTGTGGCGATGAACTCAAAGAGTTTATTAATAAGTTTGGTGCCGTCTTTTGAACCGTATTTCCGGTTACACCAAATCAGTAAGTCGTGTAATCCCATAACACCTAGACCAACACGGCGTTCACCAAGCGCTTGTTCTTTGTTTTCTTCTAAGAAATAGTGGGTTTTGTCGATAACGTTATCTTGTAATCGTACTGCGGTTTTAATGGTTTTAGCTAATTTGTCCCAATCGACATCTTTGGTTTCATGATCGACCATGTTAGATAGGTTTAGCGCTGCTAAGTTACAGACTGAATATGGGGCAAGTGGTTGCTCACCACATGGGTTTGTACAGACGACTTTGTTGTCATAACCGGTTGCGTTTGTCATTTCATTAGCGTTGTCGATAAAGAAAATTCCTGGTTCTGCAGAATAGGTTGCACAAATATTGATTAGGTTCCAAAGTTCTTTTGCAGGGATGGTTCGATAGGTTTTAACTGGTAATCCCATTTTTTCCCATTCACGAACATCTCCAACATGCATCCATTTTTCATCATAGATGGCTTTTTGCTCTGGTGTATAGTTATCGATATCTGGAAATCTTAAAGCATAAGCTTCGTTACGTTCTACAGCGTCCATGAATTCTTTTGTTATGGCAACGGAAATGTTTGCGCCACTTAAGAATTCGGCGTTGTTCACTTCGTGGTGACCACCTTTATTTAAGCGTTCGAAAGCGGCATCTACGATGCGTTTTGAAAATAGGTCAGGTTTGTTTTTAGCCTGTTCTAAGATGTATTCGTTAATTTCAACTTCTTCATCGCTTAGTGGGACGAATTTTAGTTTATTTTTAGCAGCTTTAACAATGGCTTGATCTTCTAAGGTATCGATTAAAAATTGTAGTATTTTTGGGTTTTGCATCTTTGAGATGATAAAATCGATGATGTCTGGATGCCAATCGGCGAGCATGATCATCTGTGCACCCCGACGTGAACCGCCTTGTTCTACTAGATGGGTCAGTTCTGATAAGTCATGGAGCCAGCTCACTGCACCACTAGATTTACCGTTGACGCCTTTAGCGAGCGCATTTTTAGGGCGAAGTGTGGAACCGTTCGTACCAACACCGCCACCGCGACTCATTATTTCCATAACTTGTTTTCTGTGGTCGCTTATGCCACCGCGTGAATCATTGATAAAAGGCATAACAAAACAGTTAAAATAGGTTACTTTGGTGTTTGATCCAGCACCGAATAATACGCGACCTGCAGGCACGAGGTTGAGGTTTGCAACCTCATCGTAAAAGGCTGCTTTTACGGCTTCGCTTTCGTCTTGTCCAAGGTGCTCTGCGAGTCTTTTAGCTATTTGCTCGTAATATAGCTCTAAAGGTTTATCAATTTGACGGATGTTTCTTTTTATACAGCCATCTTTATCAGCGTCTTCTGTAGTTGCTAAAGACTCTGCTTCTACTTTAATCGTTATGGTATCGCCATCTATTTTTGTGACATTACCAATACCGCGGGCAGGAAATTTAGGATCGTCTTTAACGATTGTTATGACTAAATCACCTTCTTTGAGGGTTTTTAGGGTTAAATCTTTTTGGGTGTAACGGTCGAGCATAACAAGTCTGGAAACCCCTTCAAGTGTTTGCGTCATGTCTTCTGTGACGGGGAACAGATGTTTAAAATGGGTTGTTATGTCCTTGTTAAGTGCTTCGATAAAATCTTTTTTGTATGATTTCATAATATAACCTCCAAAGAAATTTCTTTTAATGTTCATTATAGTTTATGTTAAGTTTAATGTGTAGGCTTGACATTTAAAGTATGCTATGAAAGATTTATACAGTGCGCTCAGTCGATTTTAGTTTTTTTATTAAAAATGAATTTAGACATTTTTTTAATTCATTAGCAGTTGTTAAAAAAACTTTTTTCTATGTTATAATTTATGTAACTTGCCATCAACGAAAAGCCTGGAGGCGTTTTATGGAAATCATTGATGTTTTGATCATTAATATGTATCTTTTAGCGATATTCACAACCTTAGTTAAACAGAAAACGAATTTAAATATTTACCGTACGTTGAAACTGTTTGTGGTTGTGCTTTTTGTATTGATTATAAGAATGGTTTTTATGACACCGCCGGTGTTGGATATTGTGACGCTTGTAAAGATTATACCACTAATCTTTGTTGTTGTATTGATGGTGCAAACAGAATTTCGTTTGTTGTTAAGATTGATTGGTGTGAAAACGGGATTATTACTATCAAATACCATTGAAGAGTCTGTGAAAGAAGAATTAATAAAAAGTGTGAGTTATTTATCGGAACGTAAGATTGGAGCATTAATTACGTTTGAACGTGCGGTTACGCTTGAAGATTATATCCGTACAGCTTTTCAAATCCATGCGCCGCTGACCGCAGAGTTGCTTTCCACTATTTTTGTGCCGCAGACACCGCTACATGATGGAGCGGTTATTATTAAGGGCAATGAAGTGGTTTGTGCGGGAACGTATTTTCCACCGAGTGAAAATCCAGATATTCCTAAGTATTTAGGCTCTAGGCATCGTGCAGCGATTGGTATTAGTGAAGTGAGTGATGCGTTAACGATTATTGTTAGTGAGCAAACAGGCTATATAAGTGTCGCGGTAGATGGGTATTTAGATCAGGATATTAGCCAGGAATCTTTGGTATTATATTTAGAGAAATATTTACAAAATTAGGTTTAAAAAGGGGGCTTAGACATGCTTATACTTGAGATTATAGCAATCCTTGCTGGATGGTTTTTATTGCTTGTTATTAAGCTTGTCAAAGCACGAAAGATGGCATTAGAATTGTTGCTTTTTCTAGGGGCTATAGGGCTTTATGTTGTTTCGGTGGTGC
This sequence comes from Candidatus Izemoplasma sp., assembly GCA_007116205.1. Lineage (GTDB taxonomy): Bacteria > Bacillota_I > Bacilli_A > Izemoplasmatales > Izemoplasmataceae > SLQR01. The sequence goes on from SKIY01000142.1 coordinate 6,422, forward strand.
TTGAAATTTATGTCGTTGATAAAGCCATTTTAACATGGACTGTCTATGGGGGCTTTTTAATAAGCTTATTTTTTTTCGATGCATCGATACTGTGGCTGCGTTCACCAAAGGTTAATGCTATTAAACAGTTACGGAAAGAACATCGCAATGTTGTGATGGGTTATGAGTCATTGCGCAAGCGTTTTATTGCGACAATTGATTTGTTACGTGATGGCTTGGCATTTCGTAGTAATGATGGAAATATGTTTGGGACAGATAAATTTATACGTATGATTGGGTTTGAAAATAATGAGTTTTCTCAGGCATCATTTGATAAATTGATTCACCCTGATGATATTACTGGGTATAAAGCAGCGATAGCTAAGTTAAAAAAGAAACAACCAAATTATGAAATGAGTTACCGGTTTAAAAAGGGAAATCAGTATATTTGGCTGAAGGAAAAGGGTACGATGATTTTTTATGATGATCATACTATGGTAATTTCGATGACGAAAAGTATTGATACATTGCGGTATCCTGAGACTGAGGTTGAGTATTTAAATAAAATGAAGCTTGATCATGCGTTTTTGGAGTACTTACAAAGTTTAAATCGCTTAAAGGTACCGTATTATGTGGTGTTACTTGAGTTGTCTAATATTCCTGCGATGAATGAGAAGTATGGCCGTGACATAGGCGATTTAATGATGGGTGAGTTTATTAATAAGTTACGTTTTAATTTTGTTAAAGATGAACATAGTATTTTTAGGTTAACGGGGATTCGTTTTGCGATGGTGATGAAAGATGAACGAAAGTTTAAAATTTTAGAACGGGCTTTAAAGCATGGTGGCGATTTGTTGAATTTTGATATGAAGTTTGGAAATGTACATGAAAGTGTTTATCCGCACTTTGGAATTCAAAAGATTACGATGTTTGAAGAGCCGCTTGATGATGTTATTAACCGCAATAAGAAGGCTTTAGAGATTGCGATTAGTAACGATACACATGAAAATTATTTTATGATTGGGTGATGATTTGAATAAATCTAAGTTACGTAGTGCTTTTTTAAAGCGACGAACGTTGTTAGATAAGCGTATGTACACGTTGTTTAATACGATGTTAGTCGCGCGTTTAAAAACGTATTTAGAAACACGTCATGTTGAGCGTGTAGGCATTTTTTATCCAATGCTTAATGAAGTTGATTTGCGAAGTCTTTCTGAGCTGTATACGGTGTATTTACCTAAAATAGTTCAGGGCGGGATTGTTTTTTATGAAGACCGTGGTGATTATCAGAAAGCGCCGTTTAATACTACTGTACCAGCACATGATGAGGCGGTTGATAAAGCGCTTTTAGATGTTGTTATTGTTCCAGGGATTGTATTTGATAAATTAGGGTATCGTATTGGTTATGGTAAAGGGTATTACGATAAGTTTTTAAAGGATTTTCAAGGTGAGAAGATTGGTGTGTGTTTTGATTTGTTTGTGATTGACAAAATTCCTGTTGAAGATCATGATATTGCTGTAGATATGGTTATAACAGATCAACAAGCTTGGAAAGGATGATGGTATGTATTCAGCGATAATTGTTGCAGGTGGGGTTGGGATTCGGAGTGGACTACCACATAATAAAGTTTTATATGAGATACATGGAAAACCGCTTATTCAGTATGTTTTAGAATATTTTGATACGGATGAAGACTGTGCTGAAATTATTTTGGTTACGCATCGGCGGGATATTGATTTGATGTGTGAGAAGTTTGGTGATATTGTTGAGCATATTGTATCAGGTGGTGTGACGCGTCAAGAGAGCGTTTTGGCAGGGTTGGAAGTTGCTAGTAATGCGTATGTGTTTATTCATGATGGCGCTCGGCCGTTTGTACCTGATTTAACGGAGTTAAAGGTTGCGGTGCAGGAAAATAAAGCCGCAAGTTTAGCGATTTCTGTTTTTGAGACGGTAAAACGGACGAAAGATGGTATGTTTATTGAAGATGTTGATCGCCGTGATTTGGTGCTGGTGCAAACACCACAAGCGTTTGAGCGAAGATTGTTGTTAGAGGCATATAGTAAGGCTGCTAGTAGAGTTTATACTTGTGATGCGAGTTTGGTAAGTTCGGTACTGCATTATCCGGTACAGATGGCTGTAGGGAGTCGTAAGAACATTAAGTTTACGACTCAAGATGATGCGGAGCTGTTGAAGTTGATTTTATCATGATGCGGATTGGACATAGTACCGATATTCATCGACTTGAACCGGGTAATACCTTAATTTTAGGGGGTGTGAAGATTCCATCACCTTATCAAAGTGTCGGGCACAGCGATGCGGATTGTTTGTTGCATAGTATGGCTGAGGCGTTATTAGGGTCGCTAGCGCTTGGTGATTTAGGGAGCCATTTCCCAGATACAAACGATGAATTTCGTGATTTGGATTCTGGTGTTATATTGCGCTATGCGCATGAGGCGGTGCAGCGTGAAGGGTATGAGATTGGCAATATTGATGCTTTGGTTTTTTTAGAGAAGCCGAAATTGTCAAACTATATTGATGCGATGCGTGCGACTGTTGCTAATTTATTGAATATAAAGAAGAATCAAGTTAGTATTAAAGCGACTACAGGTGAAAAAATAGGTATGGTTGGCTCGTCGCAAGCAATTGTTTGTGAGACGGTTGTATTGGTAAAGAAGGTGAAATGATGATTGAAACAGAACATGGAAATTTTGATGTTATTAAGGATTACCGAGAGGCGCTGGATGTTGATGCGTTTAATGAACGGTATGTTGATTATTTGGATCGGTATAATTATATTGTTGGAGATATAAGCTCTGAAATGCTACGGTTGAAGGGATTTTCTGAGGAAACGAAGCATATGATTTCAGATTACTTAATGGAGTCGGCGACACCGAATGCGCCGTATTTTGTTTTGAAGCGTATTGAAACGTAGTTTACAGTGTCTTATTTGTCTTATTAACGAGGTATTTAAAATAATTAGCGTATAATACAGGTTTTTTCTATAGGTATTGTATAATATGACTGCATGAAAGAGGTGATATATCTATGGAAGAAAAAGAAATTATTGCGCAAGCGAAAGATGTTATTAATAAACTTCGCCCTTATATTAATCGTGATGGTGGCGATATTAAATTTGTAAAATATGAAGATGGTATTGTTTACGTTGAAATGCTTGGTGCTTGTGTCGGGTGTGCAGCCATTGATACGACCCTTAAAGATGGTGTAGAAGCTATTATGTTAGAAGAGGTCCCTGGTATTATCGGCGTTGAACAGCTATAAGTTGGAGTGATTGCTGTGGATAAAACTGTTTTAGAAGAAACGCGGTTAGACGATACGAAAAAATATGATACTGTGGTTAAAATGTTAAAACAGCGTGGTGTGACGTTACCGGAGATTGCGGAACTTACCTTTTTTTTACAAAAGGATTATATTTCTGAGCTTTCTCAAGAGACGTGTTTAGAACACGTTGAACGTGTTGTTATGAAACGTGAAGTTCAAAATGCTATTTTAACAGGTCTTGAATTGGATATTTTGGCAGAGAAGAATCTTATTAGTGAGCCTTTGCGAAGTATTTTAATGGATGACTGGGGATTGTATGGGATTGATGAGGTTTTAGCGCTTGCAATTGTCAATGTCTATGGTTCGATCGGGTTCACCAATTTTGGATATGTAGACAAGTTAAAACCAGGTATTATTAAGAAACTTGATGATGAAGGTAAAGCGAAAGATAAGTGCAATACTTTTTTGGATGATTTAGTAGGTGCAATTGCGGCCGCAGCGGCGAGTTCTATTGCACATCGATATGCATAGATAGCTATATCCTTATGGGTATAGCTTTTTTTTATGTCTTGTTGATATAATAAGGGTATATGACAAGGTATAGGAGTTTTTATGTTAACGATTAATGGTGTGAGTATTCAGTTAAAAAAAGAAGGATTTAGGCTGTTAGAAAATTTGCATGTTATTGTGAACGCTAATGATAAATATGCGATTATCGGACATGAAGGAACAGGAAAGAGTACGCTATTAAAGGCTATCTATAACCCTGATTTATTACCCTACGCAGATGTTTTTGGTGTGTGTGAATCCCGCGGGAATATAGGGTATTTAGAACAAGATATTGCTCAGGTTTGGAGCGGGGTCAATGTACAAGATTTTTTTGTTAAAAAGACGCCGGATTCTGAAGTTGATTATGCAATGTATGAGCGTTTAAAGATGCTTCCACAAGCGTTAGAGCGCGTGGGGTTTAGTGTTAACAGTTATGATGATTTTAAGAATATTGATGATTTTTCCGGTGGAGAGATTGTTAAACTTGGTATTGTGAAGTTGTTGCTGCAAGATACTGAGGTATTTTTACTTGATGAACCAAGTAATGATTTGGATTTTGAGACGATTTTGTTTTTAGAGCAGTTTATGCAAGAAGAAAAGCGTCCGATTGTATTTGTCTCTCACGATGAGCGATTGTTAGAAAATGTTGCGACGGGTGTTATTCATTTGCAACGCACAGAAAAGATGACTAAAACAAAACATTATATTGAGAAGATGCCTTATTTACAGTATAAAGAGCATCGAATGAAGGTGTATGAAAGCAGTCTACAAGTAGCATTAAAACAACGCGCTGATTATAAACAAAAAATGGCGCGTTGGCGACAGGTTTATCAGCGCGTTGAACACCAACAAAATCAAGTAGTGCGTGATCCTTCGCAAGCGCGTCTGTTAAAGAAAAAGGTTAAAAGTATGCAAGGACAGTTAAAACGCTTTGAAAAGGAAAAGGCAGCGTTTGTAGATATTCCAGAAGCAGAAGAGCGGATTGATATCTTTTTTGATGCAGCGGTATCATTGCCTCAAGGGAAACGTGTTATAGATATACATTTACCGGAGTTAAAAATTAAAGACCGTGTGTTATCTGAAAATATTGACCTCGTAGTTGTTGGGCAAAGCAAGGTGGTTATTACTGGGAAAAATGGATCTGGTAAAACGACTTTATTAAATGCTCTGTATAGAAAATTAAAGGACAGAGATGACATTTCGGTGGGGTATATGACCCAACACTATGATTCGTTGTTTGAAGGAAAGACAATTTTACAATTTTTACAGGCAGATAAGGATCGTAAAAAAGAAGCTTGGGTGCGAAAGATGTTAGGGGCTTTAGGATTTGAAAGAGAAGAAATGACTAGGGATACAAAGAATTTAAGCGGGGGACAGCGTGCGAAGTTATATTTTTTAAAATTAATTTTGGATAAAAATAATGTCTTGTTGTTAGATGAGCCAACTCGAAACTTATCTCCTTTAAGTGCGCCGGAAATTCATCGGATGTTGAGTGATTTTAAAGGCTGCATTGTTTGTGTAACACATGACCGAGTATTTATAGAACGGGTCTTTGATAAAATGTATGCATTAACAAAATCAGGGTTAAAAGAATTGTAATATGTTATCTTTGTTGTATTTTGTCATTTTTTTGATATACTAAATGTAACTAAGACCGAGGTGTTTAATCATGAAAGAAGGCTCTGTTATACGGGGCGAAATTACTGCGATTAAGCCATACGGTGCGTTTGTAAAAATTGATGATAAACATACAGGATTGATACATATTTCTGAGTTTAGTGATCGTTATGTTCGCGATATTAAAGATTATGTCCATGTGGGCGATGTTATTGATCTAAAAGTTCTCAGTATTCAAGATGAGAATAAAGTATCGTTAAGTTTTAAACGGTTACACAAACGGAAGAAGCGTTACCGTATTCAGTTAAAGCAGGGATTTGAGCCCTTGAAAGAAAAGTTGTCACAATGGATTGCGACATATTGGAGAGAAAACGACACAGATTAATGTGTCGTTTTTTTATGCATATAAGTTGCTAAGCTACTCTAATTAACGGTATTATTGGTTTGTAAGACAAACTAATGAGGTGAATAAGGTAATGAAAATTTTAGCACGAAAAGCGAAGACGTATGGTGGTCGTGATGGCAAGATTAAAACGCCAAATGATACGTTGGTTTTAGATATGGCAAAACCCGAAGAAATGGGTGGGAGTAAAAACACTAAAACCAATCCTGAGGAGTTATTTGCGATGGGTTATAGTGCTTGTTTCGCAAGTTCTTTAGAGTTTTTACTCATGCAGGGTGAAGTTGACTATAAAAATATTCAAGTCGATGCAGAAGCGACATTGATGGCTGAAAAAGAGAAAAGCTTTTATTTTGTTTTAGATGTTTCTGTGGATATTGATGGTATTGATAAGGAAACGTGTCAAAAATATGTTGATAAGGCAAGTAATTTTTGTCCATATTCTAAAGCTATTAAAGGTAATGTGGAAGTGAATTTTACGATTGTTTAAGTAAAAGATGTTAGTTATTGAAAAAAATAACTAACATCTTTTTTGATGTTTTGTTATAATTTTGATGTTTTGATATACTATAGGTGCAGTTTAATTGGATGGAGTGAGGTTAATGAAACATTTAGAAGTGGTTTTAGATTATGTTGATGATAAAGTGTTGTCTTCGTATGATGCGATGGTTAAACGTGTGGAAAACGCACATGAGACGCTACTTAATAAAAGTGGTAAGGGCAATGACTTTTTAGGATGGGTAGATTTACCGAAAACGATTGATACTGATTTAGACCGTATTGAGCAGGTTGGGAATGAACTAAAAAATACCGCGGATATTTTATTGGTTATTGGTATTGGGGGTTCATATCTTGGTGCTAAGGCGGTTACGCAAGGGTTAGATCAGTATTTTGATAATTCTGGGATGGAAATTGTATTTGCGGGGCATCATATGTCTGCGGCGTATTTGGCGGAGTTAAAAACGTATTTACAAGATAAACGTTTTGCAATAAATGTTATTAGTAAATCTGGAACAACAACGGAACCTGCAATTGCGTTTCGCATGTTTAGAGTGCTTCTTGAAGAACGCTATGGTAAAGCAGGAGCTGCTAAGCGCATTGTAGCAACGACAGATGCGCGTAAAGGGGCGCTACGAAAGCTTGCGGATCAAGAAGGGTATGAATGTTTTGTTATTGCAGATGATATTGGTGGACGCTACAGTGTTTTTAGTCCGGTTGGGTTGTTGCCAGTATATTGTGCAGGGCATGATATTAGAGCGTTAGTTAAAGGCGCTTCGGATAGTTATGATGCGTTTCATGTAAAGAAAGAGACAGAGGATTTATATCGCTATGTGAGTACGCGTAATTTGCTTTATGAAAATGGAAAGCATATTGAGATGCTTGTGAATTATGAGCCTAAACTGCACTATGTAGGTGAGTGGTGGAAACAGTTATTTGGTGAGAGTGAAGGTAAAGAACATAAAGGTATTTTTGTTGCGAGCGGGGCTTTTACGACGGATTTGCACTCTTTAGGTCAATATTTACAAGAGGGTAAAAGAGTGATGTTTGAATCGGTGATTGATATTGTGGAGCCTTTAGATGATACGACTATTTTAATTGACCGTGAAAATGTCGATGGATTGAATTATTTAGCGGGAAAATCGGTTGATACGATTAATAAAAAGGCAATGCTAGCGACTTTGTTGGCGCATTATGAAGGTGGAACATCAAGTATTTTGTTGCGATTAAAACGACTTGATGCTTATCATTTAGGTGTTTTACTGTATTTTTATGAAGTTGCTTGTGCATTGAGTGGGTATGTTTTAGGTGTTAATCCTTTTGATCAACCCGGTGTAGAAGCGTATAAGAAAAATATGTTTGCTTTGTTAGAAAAACCAGGGTTTGAAGCGGAAACAAAAGCAATTTATAAGAAGTTAAAAAAATAGTTTTTAAAAGAAAAAAGTGTTTCCTAAGGGAGACACTTTTAAAATGGTTTAAATGTAGTTTGTTTGTTTGTGAGCGTGACTTCGATTTCTCTGGTATCTTTGAATGTTTCACCATCGCATTGTGCGATTTGCGAAGAATGCATTGTGGCTTTTACGTGGCGTGCTTTGGTAGTGAATACGTAACGTTTGAAGATTGTGTGAAAGCCTAAGTAGACGCTTAAGAAGATAAATATTAAAGCGAATTTTGGAATTCTATGAACGATGAGTACATCGAGGGTATTTTCTTCTAGGCGTGCTTTAGGGGTTAGCTTCATGCCACCGCCGACATAGGCACCGTTATTGACGTTGATTAAATAAGTTTTTTTAAAGCGGTATTGTTTATTGTCGATGGTAGCTTCTAAGTATTTTGGTTTATAAGTAATGAGTGTTTTTAGGGTGTTTTTAAAGTAGTTAAAACGGTTTTTATGTTTCGATTGATTGACGCGATGAGCGATTTCACCATCGATGCCCATACCAGAACCGTTGATGAAATAACGGGTATTGTTATTGTATCTTAATTTCATTATATATTGATGGCGGGCACGTTGTTTACGAAGACTTCTTAAGAAGTCGTTGCCTGAGCCGGTGGGTTTTAAGGTGATTTGATGGAGTAAGTCTAAGTTTATAGAATTGTTTATGAAGGTATTGATGGTACCGTCACCACCAAGTAAGATGATACGTATATCATTGGGTTTATCTGTTAAATAAGCTTTTAGGTCGTGTATTTTAAGTAAGCTTTTAACGCGAAATGGAAGGTTATGCTTACGATAATAATCGACCAGTTTCTTTGTAGATCTTTTCGATTTACGGTTTTTAGATAAAGGGTTATATAAGATAATTGTCATAAGGCTCCCTCACTTTGTTAAACGTATGATTATTATAGCATAAGAATGTTTTTTAATGTATATGTGTTTGAAATATGGTATAATTTGCAGTTGATAAGGGTACATTTTGAAAGGTGATTTTCATGAAAAAGATTTTTCAGATTAATGATTTAAACACGATGGAAGTTTTTGCGGCTTCGATTGCTGAACATGTATTTCCTGGCTTTGTGATTGGTTTAGAAGGTGATTTAGGCGCTGGAAAAACAACGTTTACGCAGTTTTTTGGTAAGGCTTTAGGGGTTGAAGATAGTATTAATTCGCCAACCTTTACGATTATGAAACATTATGATGGGCGTTTGTTTTTGACCCATATTGATGCATATCGATTAGAAGGTGCTTTGTCGGACGAAAGTCTTGAGGAATATATATTTGGTTCAGGCGTGAGTGTTGTTGAATGGTGGCCGTATATTAAAAATAGTATGCCTGAATGTTTTTTAGGGATTAAGATTATTTTTATTGAAGGTACGAAACGCCGTATTGAGATTGAAGGGAGCGGTAAGTATGAAAACGTCATACGTGCACTTAGTTATTGATACTGCTTCGCCTTATTTGTATATTGCCTTATTAGATGCGGATGATGGGATTATTGAAACGGTTTATGAAAAGGGGAATAATGATCATTCGGTAACGCTTATGAAACGGTTGAAGGGATGTTTTGCAAAACATGATTTACAGCCAAGTGCGATTGGAAAAATAACGGTGGGTGTTGGTCCTGGAAGTTATACGGGTGTTCGTGTTGGGGTTGTTGTTGCAAAGATGTTGGCTTGGACATTGAAGGTGCCATTACAAACGGTGAGTAGTTTAGCACTTGTAGCGAGTGCTATAAAAGTTCGTGGCGATGTGCTGGCTTGGTTAGATGCAAGAAGAGGCAATGCTTTTTATGGGGTGTTTCATGTTAGTGATCGTGGCATTGAGCGTGTAGAAAGTGATCAATACTGTTCGATGGTTAAAATGCGGGAAACGCATCAATATAATGAAGTTTTTGAAGGTGAACCAGATATTATAAAAGTGTTACAGTCAAACTTACCGAAACGGATTGAAAATATTCACGAGCTTGCGCCGGTGTATTTAAGAGAAACAGAAGCGGAACAAGCATTAAAAGAAAAATAGGTTGTAGGTGTTTTTATGTGGGAAAACTTTTTTGGATATGTAATTGATCACGAAAATAGCGTTCAGTTGTTTAAGTTTCATCATTATCTGTTAATTGGCTTTGCGCTTTTAGCGGTTTTTTTGCCGTTACAGTTTTCTCATAAAATTTTTAACAGTAAGCACGAGAAGCGTATTCGAAATATTGTCTTTATTTGGTTGCTTGTGCTGGAGATTATTTATCATTTACACAATTGGTATAATGGTCGGTTTTCTGTACCGTTACACATTTGTAGTTTTGCGGTGATTATGAATTTAGCATTGCTGAAAACGAACTCGCAAAGGGTTTTTGAGTATGTGTTCTTTTTTGGTGTTTTAGGTGGTATTGTGGCTTTGCTTGTGCCTTTTAGTTATGGGTTTCCTTACTATAACATTCGTTATCACCATTTTATTTTAATACATATGACGATTATTATCATTCCTTTATATTATTATCGGGCTTATCGTTTCCGTGTGACGCTTCGCGCAACGTATAAAACGTTTATAATGGTTTTATTAGTTGCGCCAGTGATTTATAATCTAAATCTTTTGTTAGCGACTTTTAGTAAGGATCCTGCCGTTGAAGCGAATTACTGGTTTATTACGCATATTCCTGAACATGTTGAGATGATTTTTGGGAATCATGTGCTTTATGTTGGGGTGTTGCTTTCATTGATTTATGTTTCTCAGATGATTCTTTATAAAGTGTCAAACCGCAAGTCAGAGGTTTTTCATGAAACCAAAGATTAATGTACGCGGTATGGTTGTCTCAGATCTCGATAAAGTGGTGGCGTTAGAACGAACTTATTTTGATCAGCCTATAACTGGGAAACGGCTAGAATATGAGCTTTTAGAAAATGAGCTTGCGCACTTTTATGTAGCTGAGCTTGCGGATGATGTGGTGGGCTATATCGGTTTTTGGGTCACAGGAGAAAATGCTGATATTATGAATATTGTTGTAAATAAAACCGTTCGAAGACAAGGGATTGGACGGTTATTATTAGCGGAAATGATTGATTATTGTACGAATAGGGCGTTGAAACATGTGAGTTTAGAAGTTCGTCAAAGTAATTGTTCTGCGATTAAGTTATATGAGCAGTTTGGGTTTAAGTATATTAGGAAGCGTAAACATTATTATCAAGATGGTGAAGATGCGCTTTATATGGTTATGCAGTTAGGAGGCAAGTGATGATTGTTTTAGGTGTAGAAAGTAGTTGTGACGAGACAAGCGTTGCGATTAGTAAAGATGGAAAAACGATTCTTAGTAATATTGTGCTTTCTCAAATGGAGCTTCATGCGACATTTGGCGGTGTGGTTCCGGAGATTGCTTCGCGGGAACATATCAAGGGAATTACAGCGGTGTTTGATCAAGCTATAGAAGCGGCAGAGATTTCGGTTGATGCGATTGATTTGGTGGCGGTAACGCAAGGACCAGGTTTAATAGGGAGTTTATTGACGGGGATTAATGCGGCGAAGGCCTTTGCGTTTGCACATGATTTACCGATTATTGGGGTGCATCATATTGCTGGTCATATTTATGCGAACCAGATTGAAGGCGAGATGGTGTTTCCGTTGGTTTGTTTGGTCGTGAGTGGTGGGCATACGGAGTTGATTTTAATGCGTAG
>SKIY01000040.1 GCA_007116205.1 Candidatus Izemoplasma sp.
GAATGGTTCGAATTATCAAACCATAGCTACTTTTACTGAAGAAGGAACGCATTCGATTTCAGTGTTTGATCATATTAACCGCACAACCACCTTTAATTCACAAATTCGTTTCCAAGTTGTATCTGAGAATGATAACGGTGCGGTTATGTTTGATTATGTTAGCGTATACGATAACCGTGATGAAGAACCACGTTATAACTATTATGGATACACACTAGGACAATGGGAAATTACGAGTGGTCGTGTTTCTGGTGCACGTCAGCGTTCAAATGGTGTGTTCTCATATGCATATTTCCGTTATGACGATTATGGTGCAGCTTTTGGAGAAAGATATAGTCGTGCTTTCTCTGCGAACAACTACTACACATTAATAGAAGAAAATGCAGACATTTGTGGAGAGCCACAAGTTAATCCGGATAACCCTGAAGAATGGAGCTTTAATGAAGGGTGCCCTATTACACGCGTTGTGGGACGAAATTCTGGTGTTCCAGGTCCAGACGGAACAGTATTTTACACATATCGTTTATTTTATAACCATGGATTCATGGAAGGATTTGAAGAAACACCTTATTTCTTCTTTGGAACAACATCACAAGGTCAAGATTTATTCGCACTTACTTGGTTAGGGTTAAGAACATCTTTAACACTTGGTCTTGTCGCATCTGCAATTAATATTACAATCGGTATTATTTATGGTTCGATTTCCGGATATTATGGTGGAAAAGTCGACTTAATCATGGAGCGTTTCTCAGAAGTTGTTGGACGGATTCCATGGCTCGTTACGTTGAGTATATTTATGGCGATTTTCGGACCAGGTGCATTATCACTTATTCTAATCTTGATAGTTTCCGGATGGATAAGTGTCGCCGGGGTTACCCGAACCCAGTTCTACCGATATAAAGGCCGTGAGTATGTACTAGCTTCAAGAACACTAGGAGCGAAGGACTCGCGTCTGATTTTCCGTCACATTTTACCAAATGGAATCGGTACGATTATTACTGCAAGTATTTTGATGATTCCAGCGGTTATATTTACTGAAGCATCATTATCTTACCTAGGCTTTGGAATCGGACATGGGCAATCGTTTAAGTTGTTTGGTTTAATTGAGCTTTCAGGGGTATCAATTGGTGTGCTCCTCAGTGATGGACAAAGCGCTATGCTTAACCGCCCATACTTAACTATTTTCCCAGCGATCGTTATCTCAATATTAATGATTACCTTCAATATGTTTGGTAATGCATTAAGAGATGCGTTCAATCCTTCACTAAGGGGGTCTGAATAATAATGGCAAAGAACACTAAATTAAAAGTAGAAGATCTTACGATTTCATTCCGTACATCACAAGGACTTGTTCGTGCAGTACGGGGTGTGAGCTTTGATCTTGAAGAAGGCGAAACCTTAGCAATTGTCGGTGAATCAGGTAGTGGTAAATCCGTTACAAGCCGTGCAATTATGGGTATCTTAGCTGGAAATGGTATTATTGATGATGGTAGTATTATTTATGAAGGCCAAGATTTAACGAAAATTCACGAAGAGGATTTTCACCGAATTCGTGGAGATAGAATTGGTATGATTTTCCAAGACCCGATGTCAAGTTTGAACCCAATTATGAAAATTGGTAAACAAATTACTGAAGGTATGTTAATTAATGGGAAACGTTTAAAAAACCAATACAAAAAAATGACACATACACAACGTATGGATGTAATTAACACAAAAGTTGACATTAAAGAGTTAAAGAAAAATCACCGAGGGAACATCCGTACGCTTAAAAAAGGTATTGATCCACAAACATTAGAGTATTTGAAACTTGATTACACTAAGGACTTAAATCACTTAATCAATGAAAAACTTGATGCAAAATCAGTCTATATGGAAAAGATTCGCCAGTTAAAAGTGGATACTGATAAATCTGATGAGAAACAAAAAGCAGATTTCATCCGTTTAAAAGAGGAATACAAGGCTGAGTATCAACAAAAAATTGCTGATATTAAGCAAAAACGCGATTCTGTAAAAGCTGAGTTTAAATCAAAAACTTCACGTGATAAAGAAGTGGATAATACTGGAAAAATTAAAGAAGAGAATAAAAATTTCCACAAAAAAATTAAAGAGCTTTCAAAACATCTCCATGAAGCAAAGATTGAGTTAAAGAAAAGCCGTAAAGAAGCAAAGGCACAAGCTTATGCGGAATGGGAATCTGAAAAAGCTAAAACGCAGAAAAAAATTCAAGAATTAAAAAGCAAGATGAAACAAGCGAGCTCGGTAAAAGATAAACTCGCAGTGCGAAAAGAAATAATGCGTGAAAGAGAATTATTACTACGCTTTAAAAAAGTAACTAAAAAAGAAGCCGTAGAACGCGCACTTACCGTTATGGATGAGGTTGGGATTCCTGACCCTAAAAAACGTTTGAAGCAATATCCGTTCCAATTTTCTGGTGGGATGCGTCAACGTATTGTTATCGCGATTGCACTTACTGCGAATCCAGATTTACTAATTTGTGATGAGCCAACAACCGCGCTTGATGTTACTATCCAATCACAAATACTCGAGTTAATCAAAAAACTAAAAGAAGAACGTAATTTATCAGTTATCTTTATTACGCATGACCTTGGGGTTGTTGCGAATATGGCTGATCGAGTTGCTGTTATGTATGCTGGAAGAATTGTTGAAATTGGTAAGAGTATGGATATATTCTACAATCCAAAACATCCGTATACATGGGCACTCTTATCTTCAATGCCTGATTTAGAATCAACTGAACGATTGTTTGCTATTCCAGGAACACCTCCAAACATGCTTTATCCACCTAAGGGTGATGCATTTGCGGATCGTAATCCATATGCTATGGCAATTGATTTTGAAAAAGAACCACCATTCTTCAAAGTTAATGATAGCCACTATGCAGCAACATGGTTACTACATGAGCAAGCACCAAAAGTAGAGATGCCAGAAATAGTACGTAACCGTATTGCGCGTATGAAGAATCAATCAAGTAAAGAGGTGAGTAACTGATGGCAAGAACAGAAGAAACTCCCGTATTAAGTGTTCGCGGCTTAAAACAATATTTTAAAAGTGGTTATGGACGCTCTAAATTAATCGTTAAAGCTGTTGATGATGTTAGTTTTGACATTTATAAAGGTGAAGTATTTAGTCTTGTTGGTGAATCAGGATGTGGAAAAACGACAACTGGTCGAACTATTATTAAACTGTATGATCCAACAGATGGCGAAGTTTACTTCATGGGAAAACGTATTTCTGCAGGCGTTTTAAATTTAAAAGAATCAATCAAAGAAGCGCGTAAAGAAGCAAGTATCTCAATTAACGATTTGAAATTAAAAATGGAAGACGAGATTAACGAAGTTTTAGGAAAACCTAAAGGTAAACTTGATATCGTTGCGCAAAAGCGTCTTAAAAAAGAACTAAAACAACGTTTTCGTAGTACAAAATCAGAATACTTAGCAACCGGACGTAGTGTTTTAGTACCTAAACTTGAAAAAGACTTTGCTAAAGAAATTGAAAAAGTCGATAAAAAAATCGCTGATGCCGTTTCAGCTTATGAAAAAGAAGTTGAACGTGTAAAAAATGCCAGTGTTGAAAAAACATCTGACCAAAAAGCGAAAGAAAAAGAACTTGTTAATGAAATTAAAGCAAAGTATGCAGAGCCAATCAAAGCAGCACGCGAGAAAAAAGATGAAGCAGTTGCAAAATATAAGGAAGAAATTAAAGTTCGTAAAAAAGTTACCGCAAGTCCAGATATGGAATTGATGAAAAACGTTCAGATGATCTTCCAAGATCCAATTGCCTCATTAAACCCACGTATGACTGTTAAAGAAATCATTGCAGAGGGGCTACGTATTGCTGGTGAGAAAGACAATAAGATTATTCTTGAAAAAGTTAATAAAGTCCTTGAAACTGTCGGATTGTTACCAGAACATGCGAGTCGTTACCCACATGAGTTTAGTGGTGGTCAAAGACAACGTATTGGTATCGCCCGTGCGTTAATTGTAAGTCCTGAGTTTATTATTGCGGATGAGCCAATTAGTGCCTTAGATGTATCGATCCAAGCACAAGTTATTAACTTATTAAATGATTTACGAGAAGAGTTAAACATTACAATTATGTTTATTGCGCATGATTTATCTGTTGTTAAATACTTTAGTGATCGTATTGGTGTTATGTATTTCGGAAAACTTGTTGAGTTAGCGCATAAAGATGAACTCTTCAAAAACCCATTACATCCATATACGCGTTCATTACTATCTGCTGTTCCAATGCCAGATCCAAGTTACGAAAAGAAACGTAAACGTATTAAGTACGATCCTGGTATGCATGATTACAGCGTTGATTTGCCAGAACTTCATGAAATTAAAAAAGGTCACTTTATTTATGCAAATGATGCAGAAGTAAAAGAGTACAAAAAAGGCTTGAAAGACTAGTGAAAAAATTCCTGATTACGTTGTTTGTGAGCCTTACAATTATCTTTATGGTACAACATTTTGCGTATGGACAGCCGGTGTCTGAACTTCCCAATGTGCTGAGCAATCGTAGTTATCGTATAGATATGGCAAACTCCATGGGCATCGTAGGGATCATTATGTTTTACGTTAGCTTGATTAGTGTTACAAGCGCTTCAAGAGCATTTATAAGTATTGGCTTTGCTGTAAAAAGTATTTTTGTAAGATATCGCCGGAAATATAGTGATTATTATGATTATACTGAAAAAAAGCGCGAAGAGCGCGGCGGGTCGAGTTCATTTGGATTTTATTCATTACTCATTAGTATTGTTTATGTTATAATCGCATTATGGCTTGATCCATTTCCACCTCCAAATTAATGTAAAAGGGATGCAATCGCATCCCTTTTTTATATAAGTTTTTCTATGTATGTACGTATTTTTTCTGGCTTTGTTGCTGGGCTAAATCGTTTAATAATTTTACCATCTTTACTGATGAGAAATTTAGTAAAATTCCACTTAATTTTTTTCCCAAATGCTCCGGGTTTATGCTCAGTTAAGTATTTAAAAACTTGGTGTTGCGTCTGACCTTTCACATCAACTTTCTCAAATATTGGAAAACTAACTCCGAATAAACCTCGGCAAGTACTTTCTACGTGCGCATTATC
>SKIY01000092.1 GCA_007116205.1 Candidatus Izemoplasma sp.
ATGCAGTATTTATCTCAAGTGGATCAATTAACAAAAACGCATTTAAAGAAAGCAACGCAACTGGTTTTAGATGAAGTCGCGTTTGCAAGTAATACCGCAGCATCACAGCAATATCGTGAAACACTTGCAAAAGTTTATGTGCAACGGGGATTAAAGGAGGTTTATCAGAATGAAAGTTAAATTTGTTTTAAACGGCGTCGAACGTGATTTTGAGGTTAAGGCTGGCGAGTATCTATTAGATACGCTTCGAAAACATAATATTTTAAGTGTAAAAAAAGGGTGTGACGCTTCTAGTTGTGGGGTTTGCACGGTGTTAAAAAATGGTAAACCTGTGTTGTCGTGCTCGATTTTAACAGCGCGTTGTGAAGGGCTATCTATTACTACAGTTGAAGGAGAAAAAGCAGAAGTTGAGAAGTTTTATTCCTATTTTGGGGCTGAAGGTGCTGATCAATGTGGTTTTTGTAATCCTGCAACAGCGCTCACAGTCATTGCAATGAAACGTGAACTTAAAAACCCAAGTGAATCAGCGATTCGTCAGTATATGGTGGGTAATTTGTGTCGTTGTTCAGGCTATGTTGCCCAAAATAAAGCGATTTTGAATTACTTGGAGGATCAATCATGAAAACAGTAAATAAAGCGATTCCTTCAGTTGATGGTCTTGGTATTATGCTTGGTAGACCGGCTTTTACGGATGATTTGGCGGATGTTTCTTCACTCATTGTAAAGGTGTTAAGAAGTCCGCATGCTTTCGCAAGAATTAAGTCGATTAATAAAGAAAAAGCTTTAAATTTATCGGGTGTTGAAATGGTTTTAACGCATCAAGATTTTCCGAGAAAACCATTTACACGTGCCGGTCAAGGGTACCCAGAGCCATCACCACACGATAAGTTTGTATTAGATGAATATGTGCGTTATGTCGGTGATGAAGTTGCGGCTGTAGTGGCTAAAGATGAAGAGACTGCAGAGGCGGCGCTTGCGTTACTTGATGTTGAGTATGACATTTTAGAGCCGGTTTTAAATTATCAAGAAGCGATGGATCATAAAGCTGTTGTCCATCCTGAACCAGAAATTCATGAAATGTTTCCAATTGGGTTTGAACCGAAACGGAATATCGCCGCAGCTTATGGTATGGATTTTGGGAATTTAGATGATGCTTTTAGTGAAAGCGATGTCATTATTGAAGAAACGTTTACAACACAAGCACAAGCCCATGTCATGATGGAACCACATACCGTAAATGCACGCTTAGATGTACAAAATCGCCTGATCATTTATTCATCAACCCAAACCCCATTTCATGTTCGGCGAATTCTATCTCAAGCCTTAGCGATACCGATGCATAAAATACGAGTGATAAAACCACGTGTCGGTGGTGGGTTTGGCGGCAAACAAGCGATTCATGGAGAACTACTCGTTGCTTGGGTTACTTATAAAACAGGTAAGCCAGCAAAAATGGTTTATACGCGAAAAGAAGTGTTTGAATCCTCATATACGCGTCATCCTATGACATTGAAAATTAAGTTAGGCGCTACGAAATCAGGTAAACTAAAAGCGATTGATTGGTATGTATTATCAAACACTGGCGCTTATGGTGAACATGCTTTGACCGTATTTATGGTTGCAGGGTCTAAAGTTTTACCGCTTTACAATAAAGTCGATGCGGCCCGTTTTCATGGTCATGTTGTGTACACGAACCATACACCTGCAGGGGCGTATCGAGGGTATGGTGCTATCCAAGGGAATTTTGCTTTAGAATCCGCAGTGGATATCCTTTGTGAAAAATTACAAATTGATCCGATTGTGTTCCGCCGTAAAAATATGATTTTAGAAGGAGAAACCTCACCTGTATTTGAAATTATGGGGGAAGGGACTGAAGGTACGGCGATGAATATGGAAACATGTAAGCTTGATTATTGTTTAGATAAAGGTCTTGAGTTGATTGATTGGAAAAATAAATATCCTCGGGTACCGCTTGAAAACGGAAAAATAAAATCAGTCGGTATGGCACTTGCTATGCAGGGAAGCGGAATTCCATACATCGATATGGGCGCGGCTACGATTAAGTTAAATGATGATGGTTTTTATAATTTAACAGTGGGTGCTACTGATATTGGTCAAGGGTCAGATACTATTTTAGCTCAAATTGCTGCAGAGACGCTAGATGTGCCGATTGAAAAAGTTGTTGTCTATTCTTCGGATACAGATTTAACACCATTTGATGTAGGTGCCTATGCTTCTAGTACTACATTTGTCTCCGGAAATGCGGTTTATAAGGCAGCACGCCATATGCGAGAAATGATTGTTAAAGAAGCTGCTGAGATACTCGATGTGGATACCTCAGAAATTGTTTTTGGTGGCGATGTCATTTTAGTGAAAAACAGCGAAGCAACAATTTCAATGCGCGATCTATCAAATCGCATTACCTATAACGAAGACCAAAAACAGTTAACTGCCACAAGCAGTTATTACGGTACAAAATCACCACCACCTTTTATGGCAGGGTTTATTGAAATTGATATTGATCCAGAAACCGGAGAAATTGATATTGTCGATTATGTCAGTGTTGTGGATTGTGGTGTACCTATTAATATAAAACTTGCACAAGGGCAAGTCGAAGGTGGGATTGTACAAGGATTAGGAATGGCACATTTTGAAGTGGTTAAATCATCTAGTAAAGGACAATTGATTACGAATGACTTGTTAAAATATAAAATCCCTACAAGTGCTGATATTCCGAAATTAACGACAGCGTTTGCCAAAAGCTATGAAGATTCAGGACCATATGGTGCAAAAAGTGTGGGAGAAATTGGCATTGATACACCGCCTGCTGCATTAGCGAATGCAGTGTATAACGCTTTAGGTGTAAGGATTACAGACTTACCAATAACATCAGAAAAAATAATTTTAGCATTACAAAATAAAAAGAATAAGGAGAGTCATTAAAATGAAAAAAACAGTTAGTATTATTGTGTTTTACGGTGCCTTATGGGGTGCATTAGAAGCTTCTTTAGGATATTTATTACAGTTTCCTTTTGTTCCACATTTCTTGAGTGGCTTAGTGATGTTTCCGATTGCTTTGACACTTTTAGTCTCAGCATACACTAAAGTACAATCTTATAAAGCGATGCTTGCAATTGGGGTGATTGCGGCGTCTATTAAAGCGCTTAACTTTTTATCACCGATGCATTATTGGCGCACGGTGAATCCAATGGTTGCTATTATATTAGAAACGTTAATCGTTGTGGCGGTTGTAGCCGTAATCGTCCGTAAACCAATGCCGCAAAAGATTGTTGCAATCACTTCAGCAAGTGTTGCTTGGCGACTTTTATATATGGCTTATATGGGTGGACAGTTTTTGACGACAGGTTTTGTTCATGAGCATTTAGCTTCACCAATATTGTTTTTAGAGTTTGTTGTGGTGCAAGGAATCTTTTCAGCTGGTCTTGCAGTGATGGTTTATTATAGTTACCAGTTTATCGTCCAACGCGTGCGTGGATTTGTATATATTCAACCGAGCACTGCTACAGCGATGGTGGTATTAGCGATAGTTTTAACAGTCCTTCTATAGTTTGTATTTTATTCACGATGGGAGCGAGACAAGATGCTTATTTATGATAAAGTTGTTGCGTGCCAAAAAAATAATATTGGTGCGATTTTGGTTACTGCAGTCGCTAAGCAAGGTGAAGGACCTGTAGCGGTTGGTAAGAAGATGCTCGTCACTGAAAAAGGCGATGCTTATGGGACTGTTGGTGGCGGTAATTTAGAATACTATGCACGAGAAAAGTGTAAAACGTTATTAAAAACACGCCAACATTTACATGAAAGATATGTTTTAAATGATGGGAAAGTCGTTCCAAACGCTAAAACATTACCGATGATTTGTGGTGGGGTTGTCACCCTTTATTATGAGTACATTGGTTCTGAGGCATCGGTGTTTATCTTTGGGGCTGGACATGTTGGTCAAGCGTTAGTGAATACGTTAAAACCTTTAAATTTTCATTTAACAGTCATTGATGAACGCCAACATGTTATTGAGCAGTTTAAAGGTGCGGATCGATTGGTCCATCAACCTTTTGCGGACTTTATTGATGCAGAAGGCCTACCAGAAAACAGTTTTGTTGTCATTTGCACACCGAGTCACGAGTATGATTATCATGTGATTAATAAAGTGTTTGAAAAAAAATTAAATCCAAAATATATGGGCATGCTTTGTTCACCACAAAAACTCAAAGATTATTTGGCGAAGGCATATGAAAAATTTGGGAAAGATGTTGATTTAAAAAACTTTTATTCTCCGATTGGGTTAGCACTAGGTGGTGGCAGTCCAGAAGAAATAGCGATTTCAATTGCTTCTGAAATGTTAGCTATTCATCACAATAAAGAACGCATTCAACATATGAGGGAGGCCGAACATGGTAGTGATTGTTACTGGAAAGATAAACAGTAATAAAACCACGAAAATGCGACAGCTGTATGAACAAAATCGTTTAGGAGATGGGTTCATTGCGATTAAAAATATGGTACATGATACCGTCCATAGTTATGATGCAATGCAACTATCAACGGGAGAAAAACACTTACTCATTAAACGAAAGACGTTTTTTGAAGATGATTTTACTGTTGGGTGTCAAATTGGGCCCTATTTATTTAATGAATCAACACTTTTTCATATAAAAAACACGGTTGAAACGCTATTAAAAAACAAGGTATCACCTATATATCTTGATGAGATTGGCGTGTTAGAACTTGAAAATAAGGGGCTTCATACCACGGTAGATATGTTGGTGAAAAGTAATACCGCGTTAGTGTTAAGCATGAGAGAAGATTTAGTAACACCACTACAAAACAAGTATAAGTTTGATGTTCAAAAAATAATAAAAGTTTAAAATGAGGGATCGCGATGTATGATCTAGTTATTAAAAACGGATTGGTTTATAGTGAGGAATCGTTTCAAAAGAAACACGTCTATATTGCCAATGGAAAAATCGCTGATATTAGTAGCGCGGATTATCCTGCAAAAACGTCTATTGATGTATCGGGTTTAGAAGTGCTACCAGGGATTATCGACCCACATGTTCACTTTGCGCTTGATTTAGGCACGATTTCATCGAAAGATGACTTTTTAACCGGCTCTATAGCCGCTGCCTATGGTGGGGTTACCACCATTATCGATTTTTTAGACCCAACGGCTGACAGTGTAAGTGTCGAAAAAGCATATCATAAACGATTAAAGGAAGCCCAAACATCGTGTATTGACTTTACATTTCATGCGACAATAAAAGCGCCTAAAAACAATTTGGAAGCATACGTGAAAACTGTAAAGACACTTGGACTCCATTCAATTAAATTTTTTACAACCTACTCTGAATCGCATCGTAAAACAAGTGATGAAGCGATTAAAAAACTGCTTACCCTTAGTAAAAAATATAATTTACTACTGTTAGGACATATTGAAAACGATGCATTGATTCATCATGATGAACGCTTTACATACCGAGATTTAAAGACGAGTCGACCAAGCGTTGCAGAAACGGTAGAGGCATTAAAGATGGTTGAATATTTAAAACACAGCGACGGCAAATTGTATATGGTACACGTCAGTTCTGGAAAAACCCTTGAAGCAATTATTGAGACCGGAAGGTCGCTTTTGGGGAAACAGTTGTTTTTAGAAAGTTGTCCACAGTATTTTACGTTTACAGATAAAATCCTTGATTCAAGTCAGGGTGCATTATATACATTTGCACCCCCGGTTCGTTCACAAGCAGAACAAGATTTGCTGTTTAAATATCAGTCATACTTACATACATTTGCGACCGATCACTGTGCTTTTAATAAAGAAGATAAGCAAGCGGAAAAATTATCTGATATACCACTTGGTATTGGCAGTATTGAACATAGCTTTGGTATAATGAGATACCATTTTGGAGAGCATGTTATAAACCGTATGAGTAAATCCGTTGCAACGCTGTTTCAACTGAAACAAAAAGGTAGTATAGCCATCGGTAATGATGCGGATATTCATGTTTTTGACCCGACACCGCATACGATTCAAAGCCATCATGGGGGGACAAATTATACGCCTTACATAGGTGTTAAAAGTGCTGGGCAAACAGTACATACGCTTGTGCGCGGACAGTTTGTAATTAAAAATAAAAAGCTGATCAAGCATCGCGGTAAACTAATTAGGAGTGATTACAATGGCTAAAGCAATCACGAATGTACGTATTTACGATTATCATCAATACATTGATAATGGGTATGTGGTTTTTGATGACACCATTA
Organism: Candidatus Izemoplasma sp.; assembly: GCA_007116205.1. Classification (GTDB taxonomy): domain Bacteria; phylum Bacillota_I; class Bacilli_A; order Izemoplasmatales; family Izemoplasmataceae; genus SLQR01. The sequence goes on from SKIY01000092.1 coordinate 6,283, forward strand.
TTGAAGTAGGTGAAATGGCGGATTTTCAAGTTAAAGGGTACGAAATTATTGATGGTTCTGGCAAATGGTTATTACCTGCATTTGTTGTTGGACATACCCATATTTATTCGACCTTTGCACGCGGTTGGATTACCGATTTCAATCCGAAAAACTTTCAAGATATTTTAGAGCAAATGTGGTGGAAGCTCGATCGCAGTTTAAATAATAAAGCCACCTATTATAGCGGCATCGTTCATGCGGTAGATGCGCTTAAAAACGGCGTTACTACGGTCATTGATCACCATGCGAGTGGTGCTGATATTACTGGGTCACTAAACGCGTTGAAAAAAAGTGTAACTGATAAAGTTGGTTTACGCGGACTCTTTTGTTTTGAAACGAGTGATCGTTTTGATGTATTGGCTGCGATTAATGAAAACATTCAGTTTCTCACTAACAATAACACTAAAATGGTAGGGAGTCATTTCGGATTACATGCGTCGATGAGCTTATCTGAAGATACCTTAAAACGTGTTTCAAAAGTTATTAAGCATCACCCGATTCATATTCATGTAGCGGAGAGTGATATCGATCAAAAAGATGCTTTAAATAAGTATAACGAGCGTGTTATTCACCGCTTAGCGAGACATAAGCTATTAAATAAAGATAGTATTATAACCCATGGATTATATATGGACGAGGCCGAAATGGACTTGGTGAAAAAACATCAGTGTGTGGTTGCTTTAAATGTCTCCTCAAATATGAATAATGGTGTGGGGTTACCAAATTATCATGCCTTAAAAGCTAAAGAGATACCTGTTATTTTAGGTAATGACGGGTTATCAACAAGTATTAGTTCTGAATATTTAACACTTTTATATGCTATGCATTTGAAAGATGCATCCCCAAATAGATTTACATTAAATGATATTCAAAAGATTATGCATGATACGTATCGTTATGTTTCTAGGCGGTTAGGTGTTCAATTAGGTAAGATTGATAAAGACTATCAAGCCGACTTTTTATTAGTACCGTACACCCCACCAACACCTATTCATAGCGAAAATGCTTTAGGCCATATATTTTATGGCTTGTTGAGTAATTTCAAACCTGAGTCCGTTTACATTAACGGCGTCCAAAAAGTATCCAATTATCGTGTTTCTGAGTCGCTTGAATCAATGTACAAAGAAGCCCTTAAGGTATCAGAAAACCTTTGGGAAACGATTAGAAATGAGGGAAAACAATGAATTTAAAAACAACGTTTGATGGTCTTCAATTAAACAATCCTTTAATGCCAGCCGCTGGACCTTTAAATGGCGATGATTCGAAGCTGTTTTTCTTACAAGATGCTGGGTGTGGCGCAATTGTGACAAAAACGATTTCAACAAGCGCACCGCATATTCCGAAACCTTGCATCTATGGTGATAAACAGTCAGTGATGAACAGTGAGCTGTGGAGTGAACATTCTATGGCGGTGTGGCGAGAACAGTTTTTACCGTCTTTTATGAAGCGTAAAGATAGACCGCTAATTGTTAGTGTTGGCTACTCAAAAGAAGATATGGAAATCTTAATTCCAATGTTTGATGGTTTTGCGGATGCTTTTGAAGTTTCTACTCATTATGTTGGGACGGATTTATCGGTTATTGAAAATACTGTTAAAACGATTAGAAAGCATACAAAAAAACCGATATACATGAAAATAAGTCCGCATATCCCTGACCCTGAAGGGTTTGCAAAAGTCATTAAGGCTGCCGGAGCAAATGGTATTGTTGCGATTAATTCATTAGGCCCTACGATGAAAATAGATATAGCTAATCGTCGCATTCGCTATGGAAATGAAGATGGTTTTGTTTGGACTAGTGGTCCTGTCATAAAAAATTTAGCGCTTGCGGTGGTTTATAAAATTAAGCGTGCAGAACCAAGTTTGACAGTGATCGGTGTGGGTGGTATTGCTAGTGCTGATGATGTGATAGAGTTTTTACTTGCTGGGGCAAGTGGTGTGCAAATGCTCTCTGCCGCGTTAATAAAAGGCAAACAGCTTTATGAAAAAATTATAAGCGATTTACCGAAAGCGTTAGAAAAATACGGATTCGATTCTATTCAAGCGGTCATTGATACTCAGTTAGATAATACCGTTAAATATGAAGCAAATACGCCAACACTTATTGAAGAAAAATGCATTGAATGTATGCTATGTAAGAAAGTTTGTCCGTATTTTGCCATTACATTTGAAGAAAAAATTACCTTTAACGATGACTTGTGTTTCCAATGTGGACTTTGTGTTGAACAATGCCCAACAGATGCAATTGTCATGAAACCTTAGGAGTGATACTGTGAGTACCATTAATAGATCCGTACCAAAAGTAGACGCTAAAGATAAAATATCTGGAAAAATGTTATATGTGAGTGATTTGCATATTGATGGCATGTATTATGCTAAAACGGTCCGTTCTACTATTAGTAAAGGGTTCATCAAATCAATTACACTACCGGAACTACCTGAGGAAGTTACGGTTGTGGATTATCGCGATATTCCTGGTAAAAACAACGTAAAAATGATTTTCGAAGACTGGCCAGTTTTTGCAGAAAAAGCAATAAGCCATTACGGAGAACCGATCATGTTAGTGGTTGGACCAAATAAAGCAATCGTTCAAGACGTCGTCAATGAAATCGATATACAATATACGTTGGCTGAACCTGTTTTTGATATGGTGAACAGTGTGGTTGATTATCACTTTACTAAAGGAAATCCTGAATCTGCGTTTAAAAACGCAAAAAGAACCATTAAATACACTTATGAAACCGGGTATCAAGAACAAGCCTATATTGAACCTCAAGGCTTTATCGGAACGATTGAAGGGAATAAAGTTCATCTAACAGGCTCGATACAAGCACCTTATTATGTTAAAAATGCAGTCGTAGAAACATTGGCATGCGATCCGAGTGATGTTCGCATTGTTCAGGCGAATGTTGGGGGTGCTTTTGGTGGTAAAGAAGAATTTCCCTCGTTAATTGGGTGTCAACTTGCAGTGGCGCTTAAAAAAGTGAAAAAACCGATTAAATTAATCTATGAACGCGAAGAGGATATGGAAGTCACAACGAAAAGACATCCCGCTAAAATAACGATGGAAGCGGCGATTGATGAAAACCATCATATTTCAGCAATCAAAGCACATGTTGGTATTGACGGTGGGGCATTTACAGGCTTATCTAGTGTTGTCTTATCAAGAGCAATGATTGCGGCAACGAGTGCATATACGATTGCGCATTTACAAGTGGATGGTGATGTATATTTAACCAATACCGTTCCAAATGGTGCATTCCGTGGTTTCGGTGCCCCGCAGATGATTTTTGCGGTTGAGATGTTTATGAACCATATTGCGAAAGACTTATCGAAAGATTTGCATGCATATCGGTTAAACCATTTAGCAAAACAACATGACTTAACAACAACCTCAGGCACGTTTAGAGATCCTATATTAATGCCACAGATGATAGAAAAAGCTTGTGAAATGTCAGATTATCACCACAAAAAAACACTTTATGAACGTCCGGGCAGTTATAAAGGTATTGGGATGAGTTGGTTTTTACATGGCTGTGGGTTTACAGGCAGTGGTGAAGCAGAACATATTAAAGCTAAAGTGAAGTTACGTAAAGATGAACAAGATAATGTGCATTTAATGATTGCGGCGGTGGATATGGGACAAGGCGCGAAAACTACGCTTATGAAAGTTGCGGCTGAAGTATTAAAAAGACCATTAGAGACGATACATTTTGACAACCCAGATACTGATCAAGTACCCGATTCTGGTCCAACAGTAGCATCAAGAACAGCGATGGTTGTTGGTGGGTTGGTTGCGCGCGCCGCAAAACAAATTAAAGATAATTGGGTTGATGGCAAGGTGCAAACAGTACATGAATCGTATAAGCAACCTGAATATATGTCTTGGGATCAAGCGACATTTACAGGGGATGCTTATCCTGCTTATTCATGGGGCGTTAATGTTGTTGAAGTTGAAGTCGACAAAGCAAGTTATGAAGTGACTGTTAAAAACATTTGGAGTGTTTATGATGTTGGTAAATCACTTGATGACAATATTGTGTTGGGTCAAGCTGATGGCGGAACTGCACAAGGTGTCGCTTATGGGTATTTAGAAGTGATGCGTCATAAAGACGGAAAAATTGTAAATAAAAATATGACCGATTATGTTATACCGACTGCTGTAGATATGGCTAAAACTGAAACTGTGTTATTCGATAATCCTTTTGCACTCGGTCCTTATGGGGCTAAAGGGGCAGGAGAATTGACGCTTGTTGGAGGCGCTCCAGCAGTTGCAACAGCGATTGAAATGGCCATTAATAAACGGATTTATAAAATCCCAGCTACCCCTGAATATTTGATGGAGTTGATACATAGTGACAACAATTAAGTTTACATTTAACGGAAAAGCAATCGAGCTAACGACAGACCCAAGTCGCCGTTTTTTAGATGTGTTGCGCAATGATTTGCGCCATACTGGACCTAAAGAAGGGTGCGGTGAAGGTGAGTGTGGGGCTTGTGCGGTCTTGATTAATGGCCATATTGTTAATAGTTGTATTTTACCGCTTGCGAATGTCCATCAACAAGAAGTTATGACGATAGAAGCCTTTTCTAAAACCAAGCGCTACGCGATTATTGAGGAAGCTTTTATTCATGAAGGTAGTGTGCAATGCGGTATTTGTATCCCGGGGATGATTATTGCCACAGAAAGTTTGCTCAATAAAAATCCTGATCCAACAGAATCAGAAATTCGGATTGGACTTTCCGGAAATTTATGTCGATGCACTGGTTATAACATGATTGTTAAAGCAGTACAACGCGCGAAAGAACGGGGGCGCGGACTATGGTAGAACACGTTATTCCTAAAAATCTTGAGGAAGCCTTAAAGTATTTGAATGCAAAACCATATAAGGTTATAGCCGGTGGGACAGACTTAATGGTCCAGCATCGTGCATGGAGCGCGTTGTCTCCAAACTTTAAGACGCCACTCCTATTTTGTTTTAACTTAAACGCGTTAAAATACATTAAAGTACAAAACGATGAGATCGCCATAGGGAGTATGACTGATTTAGAGACCTTATTAGATCATCCTTTAACGCCGGAAATATTGCGTAAAGTGATATCCGTTATGGCTTCTCCAGCTATTCGTAAAGTATCGACGCTGAGTGGAAATATAATTAATGCATCACCGGCAGCGGATAGTTTACTTGCGCTTTATGCCTTAGATGCAAAAGTTGTTTGTCGCAGTCTTCATACCGAAAGAGAAGTATTGGTTTCTGAGATGGTATTAGGCCCACGAAAAACACAACTAAAAGCGCATGAAATTATTACTGAAATACGGATTCCTAAAACGTCGTTTACGCACACAACGTTTGTCAAAGTTGGTGGACGCTTAGCTGATGCAATCAGTAAAGTTGCTTTTGTTGGTTGCGCGCAAATTGTAAACAATCAAGTTAAAGACTTACGCATCGTTTTAAATGCGGTATCCGCAACGCTTATAAGACAAAAGGCAATTGAATCACAGTGGCTAAATAAAGCCCCTAATGTTTTGCAAAGTCAAATGGATACGATTTTAGAAGCGTATGAAGCGTATATTCAACCAATTGATGATCAACGTTCTAATAAATATTACCGAAAACAAACGGCTTTAAATTTAATTAAACAGTTTATTAATACGCTTTAATGAAGGTGGTGAACTATGAATAATAAAGAGTTTATGCCCTATGCACGCGGTGATAAACCAGTCGATTTACTTTTAAAAAACGGCATGCTTATAAATGTTTTTACCGGTGTGATTGAACAGGTTGATGTTGCTGTGCACAATGGGGTTTTTGTAGGCTTTGGGGATTATCAAGCAAAGGAAACGATCGATTTAAAGGGTCAGTATTTAGCCCCTGGGTTTATTGATGGTCATGTGCATATTGAATCGTCGATGATGACCCCACCACAATTTGCACAAGTCATTGTACCAAAAGGAACAACTACCATTATTGCAGATCCTCATGAAATCGCCAATGTAAGTGGCGTTGACGGGATTGAATACATGATTAAAGCCAGTCAAAATATTCCCTTAAATGTCTTTATTATGGTACCAAGTTGCGTTCCTGCAACGGCACTAGAAAATGCTGGTGCGACTATTACAGCAAAAGACATTGAAGCTTTCAAAGGACGTAAAAATATATTAGGACTTGGCGAAGTGATGGATTATCCTGCGGTTATTTCAGGTGAGGCACAGATCCATGAAAAAATATCCGTGATGAGTAACTATCCTATCGATGGTCATGCACCCGATATATTGGATAAAGATTTAAATGCCTATATAACGGCTGGGGTACAAACAGACCATGAATGTACGCAAGTAGAAAGTATGCTCGAAAGAATAAAGCGTGGTATGTATGTGCATTTACGCGAAGGATCTGCGACAAGAAATGTGTTGCCCTTATTAAAAGGGGTCACAAAAGAAAACCATCACCGTTTATTGTTTTGTACTGATGATAAACATCCTGAAGATATTGAGGCAGAAGGACATATTAACTACAATGTTAATTTAGCGATTTCTGAAGGAATCGACCCAGTTATGGCGATTAGAATGGGGACTTTGAATGCTGCACAATGTTATAACTTATCAAAACTTGGTGCAATTGGTTTGGGGTATCGTGCTGATTTCATTGTATTTGACTCATTGAAAAAAATCGCCCCAAGCATGGTTTATAAAGACGGAAAGCGCGTTGCTGAAAACAATAAAGCGCTATTTAAAACAACAAAAATATATGATGAATCTGTTACAAATACTGTACATGTTAAACGCGAGGCTATCGATTTTAGATTACCGTTAAAAAGCAATCATGTTCATGTCATCGGACTTATAAAAAATAATATTACAACGGCTAAAAAAACAAAAAAAGTGACCGTTGAAGATGGGTTTTATAAACATGATTCAAGCACTGACTTAATGAAACTCGCGGTTATTGAACGCCATAAAGCCAGTGGATTTATGGGGTTGGGTCTTGTCGAAGGCTATGGACTGAAAAATGGGGCGATTGCAATGACGATTGCACATGATTCACACAATATCATCATTATTGGTGATAATGATGAATCGATGACGGTTGCGCTCGATAAGATTATTGATTTACAAGGTGGTATTGTAGTGGTTGAAAACACAACTGTTGTGGATGCCTTACAGCTTGAAATCGCGGGTATTATGACTACGAGTGATGTAGATACGGTTTCCAATAAATTAAAAACGATGGCAGAAAAAATTGAGTCCATGGGGTTAAATCCGGCAATTGATGACCCGTTTATAACGCTTGCCTTTTTATCGCTTCCAGTAATTCCAAAACTTAAACTAACTGATCGCGGATTATTTGATGTTACTGCGTTTAAACACATAAGTATAGAAGTAGATGATGCGACATGAAACATGTAAAGTATGGAAAGTGTACGCTATGTGAAATGACGGTTGATCTATCAACCCATCTAACTTGTCCAAAATGTGGAGAAAAAGGGATTTTGGATGTTATTTACGACTATAATTATCTTAAAAAAACAATTAATAAAGCTTACTTTAAATCCAGTAATATTTATAATATATGGCGATATAAAGACATTCTGCCGATTCAAGGTCAGTTTATTGAAGAAACATTACAAGTTGGTTGGACTCCACTTTTAAAGGCGAAACAATTAGCAAAACAATTGCATCTAAACAGTGTATATATTAAAGATGAAGGGATGGAACCGACAGGGTCTTTAAAAGACCGCGCATCTATAATAGCGGTTGTAAAAGCAAAAGAACGCGGCGATCAAACGATAAGTTGTTCATCTACGGGTAATGCAGCGTCTTCTTTAGCTGGTAACGCGGCTAAAGTCGGTTTGAACACCGTTATATTTGTACCAAAACGGGCGCCGAGTGGAAAAACCGCACAGTTATTAATGTATGGTGCTAAGGTGGTGCGTGTCGATGGTGATTATAAAGCAGCGTTTAATTTATCAAAAGCGGCGATTGATAAATACGGTTGGTATAATCGTAATGCAGCAATCAATCCGCATCTTGTTGAAGGTAAGAAAACGGTTGCTTATGAAATCATTGAACAACGTGACTTTACGGTGCCTGATTGGGTTGTGGTATCGGTCGGTGATGGTTGTACAATCGCTGGTATATATAAAGGGTTTTATGATTTTTATCAACTTGGTTTAATTGAAAAAATGCCAAAACTGCTCGGTGTACAAGCAGAAGGGTGTGCCCCTATTTATAAGGCTTTTCATACCCAACAACCCATCGTTGAAAGTGATGAGCTCACGCTTGCTGATAGTATTGCTGTAGGGATTCCTAGAAATCCTATTAAAGCCTTAAATGCTGTGCAAGCCACAAAAGGCAGCTATGTAAAAGTATCGGATACAGACATTTTACAAGCCATGCGTACGTTAGGAGCTTGTGAGGGGTTGTTTGCTGAACCTGCATCTGCAGCTGGTTATGCAGGCTTAAAAAAAGCTGTTGAAAAAGGGGTAATCAAAAAAGTTGATAGTGTTGTTTTAGTCGCAACCGGCAATGGACTAAAAGATTTAGATAATGCCTTAAAAGCAGTGCCTAGTCCAAGTACCATAAAGCCAACGCTTGAAGCATTAACACAATATCTTAATACGAAGGATGATACGAATGAAGTATAAAATACCGTTTGGACCAACTTACGATGAAATGCTACATCCGCATCTAAATACAGATGCAGTGCAGAAAAAGGCAAAAAGTGCGTTGAAAAATGAACTTGATCCATACAATCTATTTAATATTACTTGGCGTAAAGCAGATGGAACCATCAATAAAGTTGTTTTACCGTCTTCCTTAACCGGCGTCGATGCAAACATTGTCGTTTTACTCGGTAAAGATTTTCCATCTGGTTCACACAAAGTAGGCCCCGCTTATGCAACATTAATGGAAGGGTGTGTCGATGGAGAAATTATACCCGGGAAACATACGATACTCGGTCCATCGACTGGAAACTTTGGGATTGGGGTTTCGTATATTTGTAACTTAATGAAGTTCGATTCGATTGTTATTATGCCTGATAATATGAGTAAAGAACGCTATGAACGTATTGAGCAGTACGGAGCTAAACTTGATTTAACCCCAGGAACTGAAAGCGATGTTATTTTAACACTAGAACGGACCTTTGAACTAAAAAAGAATCCTTCATACCGCGCATTGGCACAATTTGAATTATTTCCTAATTATCGTTTTCATCGGCATGTGACAGGAAACAGTGCGGTAGAAGCGGTGAAAGCTGTTGGGAATGGGCGGATTGCCTGTTTTGCATCAGCCCCAGGCAGTGCGGGAACGCTCGCGGCGGGTGATTATATAAAAACCGTTTACCCAGAAGCAAAAGTGGTAGCGCTTGAACCATATGAATGTTCAACGCTTATGGATGGTGGTCGCGGACAACACCGAATTGAAGGTATTGGCGATAAAATGTGTACTTTGATTCATAATATTTTAACAACGGACTTTATTGCTTTGATTAAAGATGATGATGCGGTTCGTGGATTGAAAATACTCCGTGATGGGGATGCGGTGTTAAAAGATTATGGCATTTCAAAAAAAGCGTTTGACACGCTTCGCGATTGTTTTGGCGTATCTGGTATTGGGAATATTTTAGGTGCGATTAAAATGGCTAAGTATTTACAGCTTGGTGTAAACGATAATGTTGTCACGGTCGCGACTGATGGATTTGATCGATACGATAGTGTCATAAAAGATTTAGAAAACCGTTATTTAGAGACAGAAGACTTTGTTTTAAAACGGTGGTTTAAAGATATTTTTATGCATATGGACACCCATCATATAAAAGATGTGCGTAGTGAAAACAATAAGCAACGATTGTTCAAACAAAAAGAAGATGATTGGCTGAAGTTTGGGTATCAAAAAGACTATCTTGATAAGATGCGGTCGATCGATTTTTGGGACCAGGAATATCAAAAAGTATTTACGTATAATAAAAAAATAAAGAAGCTCAGAGGGAGCGAGATTAATGAATAAAGAGATACTTAAGCTTGCAAAAAAATATGAACCAGCAATGACGCGCTTTTTAAGAGATATGATTGCTATACCAAGTGAAAGTTGTGATGAAGCACGCGTGGTTCAAAGAATTAAAGAAGAAATGGAGACGGTTGGTTTTGATCGTGTCGAAATTGACCCTATGGGCAATGTGCTAGGCTATATAGGACACGGTAAACACTTAATTGCCATGGATGCACATATCGATACCGTTGGGATAGGAGACAAAGCGCAATGGCGCTTTGACCCTTATGAAGGGTTTGAAGATGATAACCAAATTGGTGGTCGTGGTGCGAGTGACCAAGAAGGCGGAATGGCATCGATGGTTTATGCCGGAAAGATTATAAAGGACTTAAAATTAGAAGATGACTATACGCTTTTGGTCACCGGAACCGTACAAGAAGAAGATTGCGATGGCTTGTGTTGGCAATACATAATTGAGAAACAAAACATTAAACCAGATTTCGTCGTTATTACCGAACCAACAAGCTGTCATATTTATCGCGGCCATCGTGGTCGAATGGAAATAAAAGTGACCACTAAGGGTGTCTCTTGTCATGGTAGTGCACCTGAACGCGGTGAGAATGCAATTTTTAAAATGGCTCCAATATTAACTGAAGTTGAAGCTTTAAATGCTAACTTAAAAGACGATCCTTTTTTAGGAAAAGGAACGTTAACCGTCAGTGAGATATTTTTCAGTTCACCATCGCGCTGCGCCGTTGCGGATGGGTGTTCAATCTCGATTGATAGAAGATTAACACACGGTGAAACATTTGAAACTGCGTTAGAAGAAATACGTCGTTTAGACGCTGTCAAAAATGCCAACGCCACCGTTGAAATGTATACCTATGAACGGCCGTCATACACGGGACTTGTGTATCCGACCGAATCTTACTTTCCAACATGGGTTTTAGATGAAAATCATTTAGTATGTACAAGTTTAGTGAAAACCTATCAAGCATTGTTTAATGAAAAACCACGTGTCGATAAGTGGACATTCTCTACCAACGCTGTCTCAATAATGGGCAGACATAATATTCCGTGCATCGGTTTTGGTCCGGGACATGAAGACCAAGCGCATGCACCTAATGAAGTAACATATAAAGATGAATTAATTAAAGCTTGTGCAATGTATGCAGCCATACCACAGTATTACTTAAAACAA
>SKIY01000039.1 GCA_007116205.1 Candidatus Izemoplasma sp.
CTATTCCATGTACGTTCAATTAACACAGCTTCTGAAAAATACTCAGTCCATCCGCCTTCAACAGTTCCTAATACAAATGTTGCTTCACCATCTAGACTTGCTCTTGCATCAAACGTAACACGATATGTCTTACCAGCTTCAAATTGCAGCGTACCTAGTTCTTCTTCCGCTCCAAAAGCAATGGAATCTTGGATAATTTGTAATTGCCAATTCTGTCCGGTATTAATACTATCAAGTACCAAACGTGCATGACCATTTAAGAACTCTAAGTATCCAGCTGATCCGTCCCAATCATTTATGAATGCGCGCCAACCAAATACAGAACCTTCTGAAGCTTCAGCTTCGAAATTTCCATTAACAATCAATCCTGCATCCACAAATTCATTGTCTTCTAACACTTCAATCATAACATTACTAAGTGCGAAATATTGTGGTGCTTCTGTTCCTGAGAATAACATTCCCATTTCAAGTTTAAACTGTGCAAGTTCGGTATAGTCACCCTCAGCATCAAGTGTAAACTCAACGACAATTGTTTGCGTTTCAGTCGTAATTGCAACATCATCTTTAATAAAGTACTCATTCCATCCACCAATTGGATGTCCGATTGCTAAAGTAATGTTCCCTGCAACACTTGCTCTTGCATCAAACGTTACACGGTATGTTTTACCAGCTGCTAACTGCATAGTACCTTCTTCATCAATCGCGCCCATACCAAGTGCATCTTGAATAATTTGGAAGTTCCAGTTTTGTGTTGTGTTAATACTAGTAAATGTCGCTATATATTCTCCATCAACAACTTCTGCACTACCTTCAGAACCTTCCCAATCATTAACAAAGAGACGCCAACCAAAATCTGCGGCTTTAGGCTCATCATCATCAATCGCTTCAATAACTGTAATAACACGTGTAACTACTGTCTCATTACCAGCCGCATCAGAAACAGTGTAAGTCAGTGTATACTCACCAACAGTATTAACATCAACTTCACCGGTAACATTGTCTAAGGTTAAAATAATTTCCCCATCAACATCGTCAAGAACCGTAACACCCGCTAATGGATCAAAATCAGTTCCTTCAACAATCGTACGATCATTCGCACCAGAAATAACAGGTGGTGTTTCATCAACATACTCTTCAACTTCTTCAATAATGACATTGTCTAAATAGACTGTCGTTAAAAGATTATCGGTACCAACCGTTCCTGCTACGGTACCAAACTCAAATATAACAGCGCCATTATCGTTGGTTTCTAAATCCATAATAAATGTAAAAGTATACGTTTCCATCGTTGTACTTAAGTCTACAACTACTGGTACCGCAGGTTTAAAGTTTGTAAACCAAGGTGCCGCAGGTAGTAATTCTCCAATTTGAACATGAATAGCGCGTGGTGCTTCAGCGCGAGCATCAAAAGAAACTTGATAAATCTTCCCTTGCTCAAACTCGATGCCAATATTCTCAAGACGTGGTTCCCACATTCCACCCGAAACGCCAGTAACAGTAATTTTTAGCTCACCATCAACAACCTCAAAGTTACCATTTCCACCTTCAAGTCCTGTTGTTGTTGTCCAAAAAGCCATCCCTAAAGAGAAATCTCCATTAGGAACCATTTCATCTCCGACGTTGTCAGGGTCAACAACAACGGTTACATAACGCGTTTTTTCAGTACGATTTCCTGCTTCATCTTCAATAACATAACGCAAGAAATATGTACCCACTTGTGATGTATCCACAGTCCCTAAAACAACAATACTGTCAGTAATATCTCCATCAACATCATCAATTGCAGTGACACCTTCAAGTTTATCAAAAGGCTCGTTTAGAAAAATCTCTACATCGTCAACACCTTCAAGTACAGGTGGTGTGATATCTGGGTCTGGGTCTGGATCTGGGTCTGGATCTGGGTCTGGATCCGGATCTGGATCAACATCACCATTGTCTGGGTCTGGATCTGGGTCTGGATCAACATCACCATTGTCTGGGTCTGGATCTGGGTCTGGGTCCAAATCAGTATCATTCCCACAAGCTGCTACAGATAAAACAAATGTTACCATCAATAATACACTAAGAAACTTTTTCATTTTTTCCTCCTATTTTTTATTCATATATATTTTTAAAGCATTGTAAATCCCATCACGTACATTTTTAGCGTATTGCCCTGTTAACTGATTGCCCTCAATCGTTACAACACCGTCTGCATTAATACATTCAATTTTATAAATGTCGCAACGTGTATACGTATCAGAATGATCATGATTAATATAAGTAACATCGATATGTTTTAAAAACTTAAACCGTAACGTATGATTCTTTTTAAAGAAGTTTGCGGCAAGCTTAGGCTCAAACCTTAAAACAAGAGTGTCATTTTCATAACGGAATGGATATCCCCCAGTCATCATAATCGTCCACATATTTAAAGTCTCCACCGTAGACCCGGTTAGTCTTGCAAAGAATCCTTGTCCGTGTAACGCTGAGTCTGGGTTGTTTGAAGGTGCAATAAAGCTTGAATTTTCTAATGTGCTACGGCCATAAACCGCAGGATCCATAAAACACACAAGATTCGTCTTAAGCGCTTCATAATATTCTTCATATAAGCCCGCTTTCAACAATCCTAAAAGGTACTTATATGTCATATGCAAGAAATTACTCTCGCGTTCTAACCACCCTTTTGTAAAGGCACGTATTCGACCTATTTCATGCCCTTGCGTCTCTAAGCAGCCACTTGTTTTATAAATATCTAGTTTATGATCGTAAATATCACTTTCACGAATCGCTTCAGCCATGCTTCTTAATACAGTTTGACTCAAATCTGTTTTCAATAAACGCGCCGGTGCTTCTAAAAAATACGGTAATGCATGGCGCTGATACGTAAGCGGTTGTACTAACGGATATCCCTTACTTGATAACTTTGGTTTATTATTTTCAAAGACCGTCTCATACGATGTCACTTCATAGTACAAAAATGTTGGTAAAATCCCTTGATGCGATTCCATAAGTGCTACCGTTTTTTCTTCAATATGCTTTTTAAGCTTTTTCAAATAGCACTCAATATCTTTAAGATGCAACGACTGATAACTACCTTCTAACCCAAAACGAATAGCCTCACGATATTGTTCACGGCTCTTAACACGATCATTATAACTACTTGCATGAATAAGATTTTTAAACAACCTTACAACTTCATTAGGTATTAGAATCGTTCGCTGATCAACGTGCTTCAACATAAACGTCACAATTCGCCAAAGTTCAATCGTTTCACTAACCCCTGAACCAATCAATCCAGGTAACCCGTTCATCGCATCGTTCCATCCAGGCTTTTCAGCTTCCATTTCGATACCGATGCCATCAGGATCTAATAAACTATGTTTGGTTAACGCAAGGACAAACAACTTAGTAAACAATGTAGATTTGTAAGTCTCACCTGCAATTTTACTCCAATTACTAATATGCGGATTCATTTTTAAACGCTTTAACTTTTCTTCATCAAAATGTCTTAAACTGCCATACTGACGAACATTATTTTCTTTATTTAAGACAATTTTATCCGCTTTTGGCAAAACACTCACCGGTGAATCAAAATACGCATAATCATCTCTTTCATGCAGTAAAGCTTTCATCTGATCTGGATAAATGCTCTCATAGCTTTCGATCAAATCAAGGACATACGTAAAGTGATCTACCCAAAATCCTTCTCCAAAAGCAGCCTTAATACTCGGTGTTGAATGTTCAATAATTTCATCTAAATACGCCTTTGTTGAAACCGTAGCTTCAATGTTTTCTCTTTCAACAAAGTTGACAATATTTCCCGGTGTATACGGCTTCTTTAAAAACCCGATAATTTTTTCTGTATTGTTTTTAAACAACCTGTTCACCAACTGCTCTGCATCAACATCCTCTTTTAAAGCAAATACAATCCCTTGAACCGTCAACGGGTTATACCCATCGAGTTGTATTAAACTTGCAAAATGATGAATATTGAAATCTGCTACCTCAGGATGAATAAATGTGTCTAAACGACGGTTTTGACAAACATCTCTAAAATTTCCGCCACCTTGTGAATAATATTCAGGGGCTAAACTAAAGAAATTGTAATCGCGTTCTAAATCGCCATGCCGCCTTGAATACAAGTGATAAATACTGTTTCCAATTTTTTCTGGATAGCCTCCACGTAAGAAATTATCCATATAGTTTTGCTTAATATAATTATTAAAAACTGGCTCCGCAGTATCTGTATCGACATCCTCTAATAAACGTTGCACGGTACACTGTGAATCTGCGCGTTTATTCTCAAAAAACTCTGGATGCGTAATTTTTGGTAATACTTGATTAAAAATATCTATCGATCCCACGTGACCACTCATCGCATCGATAACAAGCGACTCCCCTGGTTGCAGAGTTTTAATCACTGGAATAAAACTACACGGTACTTTATTCACCGCAACTTGAGGTTTTTTGATCAACGTTTCAAGCGGTGTTTGCATAAACATAATCGGTGTTGTTTTCGATGTATTAAACCCAAACACCAATGCTGGATCGACAATCGGTCGAATCCGTTGAGCGTCATGCATTCCTATATAAAAATTACCTTCTTCAACCCCACTGACCTCACTCGTATCATTCGTCGAAGCACGCAGTTTAAAATATGCCATTTGACGGTTTAAATGTTCAACATCCATCCATGATGCCAGTAGGTTTGACACCGATTTAAAAGACTCATTTTGAACCCCAGCTGGTAATATTTCAGCAATCCCATCTAACACTTCTAAATGAATACGCTTTTTCGAAGTATTGGTAATGCGCATATTTCTAAGTAATCCCGCTAATGGTTCATTGGTTAAACCGTAATAATAAACTTCCGTCTTTAATCCCAACACCTCATTGACTTCTTCAATCGCAAACGCATCTTGATGGACAAACATTTTATGCGCATGCACACCATCTACTTTAAACGGCTCATAAAAGTCACCGTTACTTTTTATAAATGTTCTAAACCCGGTTATAGA
>SKIY01000091.1 GCA_007116205.1 Candidatus Izemoplasma sp.
AAAAAGTTTTCAATCAAAAAAACACCAAAAAAGCTCACACGCACGTTTCTCGCATGTTTATGTAGATCCGTCGCAGATTTGTTCGCAAAAACATAATCAATCGCAACCTTAGTTGGATCAGTATATGCAGATTGTATTTTCTTATTAACCCAAAACAACAACATATTATGTAGTACAAACAAACTCGCTGCACCACTAATAAATAGTATTAAGAACATCCTATCAGCTTGATAATAAAAAGCCAATGCAATAAAACATAATCCTAGTAAGCGACTGTAATCGTGAATCACCATTTCGCGTTTAACAACTTTAAATACTGGATTTACACTCGGTTTTCTTAAAAAAACAGCAAACAATATAAGATACCCAAGACACATAAATCCAAAAATCGCTAAACCATTTATTAACAAACTAGGCAATCTTAATATGCTAACACGCACTAAAATTACAGTAAAAATATAAATAACACAATTGAAAAACAACACCTGCTTAACTTCCCTTGTCATGAAATCCCCCCGGTGTTCATGTTTGTCATAGTACTACTTGAATACATAATTTATCAACCAGTTTATGGTGTGCAAACCTATTTTACAATAAAACCGAGTAAATACCAAAAATTTACTCGGTTCTTTTTATCCTTACTTACTTACAGCAAAAGTAATATCAACAGCGCACGCTAACTCTCCATCAACATAAGCGCGTCCAGTACCTTTTCCAACAGGTCCTTTAATTTTCGTAATCTCTAACTCTAAAATTAAAGTATCCCCAGGAACTACTTTTCGCTTAAACCTTGCTTTATCAATACCTGCAAAATACGCTGTCTTGCCTTTGTAATCCTCATGACTTAACAAAGCAACCGCACCAGCTTGTGCTAAAGCTTCCACAATCAACACACCGGGCATGACATGTTCTTCAGGGAAATGCCCTTGAAAGTGTGCTTCAGACGCAGTAACATTTTTCAATGCCTTAATACTTTTGCCGGAATCAATCTCAAGGACCTTATCAACTAATAAAAATGGTGCTCTATGCGGAATAATTTTCTGAATATCATTACTATTTAACATCATCTGACCACCTTTTAAACGCCAAAGTAGCATTGTGTCCACCAAAGCCTAAAGAATTTGTTATTGCATAATTCATCTTTTTTTCTTTTCCTTCATTTACAGTATAATCCAAATCACAATCAATGTCTTCTGTTTTATAGTTTATAGTCGGCGGCACAAACTGATCTTTCAACGCTAAAACCGTAAAAATCGATTCAACTGCACCACTCGCGCCCAACAAATGCCCCGTCATAGATTTAGTAGAGTTTATCGCAATATTACGGCTATGTTCCTTAAATAACTTCTTGATTGCCAACGTTTCTATTTTATCGTTTAAAGGGGTAGACGTTCCATGTGCATTAATATGCCCTACATCTTCAATCTTAATACTGCCATCGTGTAAAGCGTCTTCCATACATTGTCTAGCGCCTTCACCTTCAGGGTCAGGACTCGTAATATGCGAAGCATCACACGTTGCGCCATAGCCAATAATTTCACCATATATTTTAGCACCCCGCGCTTTCGCATGCTCATACGACTCTAAAATAAGCGTTCCAGCACCCTCGCCCATTACAAACCCTGAGCGATTTTTATCAAATGGCGTAGATGCCTCATTAGGTTCGTTTGCATTGCTTAATGCATGCATGACTTTAAATCCACTTAATCCTAATGGTGTCACCGTTGATTCACTGCCCCCGCTAATGCAAACATCTAAATACCCATGTCTTATAGCACGAAAAGCATCTCCGATGGTATTCGTTGCACTTGCACATGCTGTAACGCTTGCGGTTGCCATCCCTTTTATGCCATATTTAATCGCTATATTGCCAGGGGCAATATTTATAATTGACATTGGTATAAAAAATGGAGAAATACGATTAAAACCTTTTTTAATTGCTTTTTCATTTTCATTAGCAATCGTTTCTAACCCACCAATACCGCTAGAATAATAGACACCAATGCGTCTTTTATCCATATCGTCTAAATTTAACTGAGCATCTTGAATGGCCTCATCAGTCGCAATCATTGCTAATTGCGTAAAGCGATCCATCCGCTTCAGCTGTTTCTTTCCAAAATACGCTAAAAAATCAAAGTCCTTAATTTCTCCAGCAATCTTAACTTCATGATCAGTCATGTCAAAGCGCTTAATATAATCAATTCCGTTTTCACCAGCTTTAGCGCGGCGCCAACTGTCTGCAATATTGTTTCCTAAAGGATTGATAGTTCCTAATCCAGTAATCACTACACGTCTATTCATTAAACCATTCCTCCATTAACACTAATAACTTGCCCGGTAATATATGATGCCTTTGCGCTCGCTAAAAACAGTACGACATCCGCTATATCTTCTACTTGTCCCAAACGATTTAAAGGGATTTGCGCTAAATAATTATCCTTCAGTGCTTGGGGTAAACTATCTGTCATTTCAGTTTCAATAAACCCAGGGGCTACCGCATTTACAGTAACATTCTTCTTCCCAAATTCTTTCGCCCATGATTTTGTTAATCCGTGGATTGCCGCTTTTGATGCTACATAATTCGCTTGTCCTGGATTACCTATTAATCCAACAACACTTGAAATATTAATAATTCGGCCATGTTTTTGTTTCAACATCAATCTACAACTATGTTTCACCATATTCCAGGCCCCTTTTAAGTTCACCGAAATAACATCATCAAAATCAGCTTCTGCCATCCGCATCATTAATTGATCGCGCGTGATTCCGGAATTATTAACAAGCACATCAATCGTACCAAACTGTTCTATGGTTGCTTTTACTAACTGTTCTGCCGCCTCAAAATCAGACACATCCGCTTGAAATGCAATCGCATTCCCACCGGCATCTTTAATCGCTTGAACAACCTCTAAAGCTTCACTTTTTTTAGAGCGATAATTAACAACCACAGAAGCCCCTGCTTTTCCAAATGCAAGTGCAATTGCTCTACCTATTCCACGCGAAGCTCCCGTAATCAAAACGGTTTTATTCTTATATTCCATACTAAGCCATCTCCTTATACGCTTCTACAAACGTTTCAAAAGTATCAACACTATCAATGTTAAACACTTTGACTTGTTTATCTATTTTCTTAATTAAACGCTTCAATGTATCTTTAGGTCCGATTTCTACAAAACAGTCAAATCCATCTCGAATCATGGCTTGTATCATCGTATCAAACAATACCGGCGATGTTATTTGTGCTTGCATCTCTTTTTTAAGATCGCCTTTAAATAAATCCCCCGTGGTATTTAAATATAGTGCCTTTGCTTCTGGTTTTACCTCGATATACTTTAAATATTCAGCAAAGCCAATTGCTGCAGAAGCCATATATGGTGTATGAAATGCCCCACTAGTATCTAACATTACCGCGCGTTTTATACCCGCATCACGCGCTTTATGGATAACTGTTTGCATGGCCTTTTGACTCCCGCCAACAACAAACTGCAACGCATTGTTATAATTTGCTATATAGGCATCATCAATCGTTTTAACCAGCGCTTCTACTTGATCCAAACTCCCAAGTAATGCCACCATAGAGGTCGCCTCTTTAGCCGTAGCATCCTCCATATAATAAGCGCGATGTATAATGGTTCTTAACCCGACTTCAAAATCAAACATATTTTGATCATAATACGCTGCATACTCCCCCAAAGACAAGCCACATGCGCCATCAGAAAAAATACCATGTGCATTAAGCAAATCTCTAATCGCTGCGCTCATAGTAAAAATAGCCGGTTGTGCATAAAGCGTTTTAGATAGTTTTTTATCATCAGTAAACATAATATTAGTAAGCGAATCCTCAAATATTAAATCCGCTTGATCGAAACGTTTTTTAATCAACTGATATTTTTCATATAAATCTTGCCCCATACCAGCATATTGTGAACCTTGCCCTGAAAAGACAAACGCCAATTTCATCGTATTACCACCTTTCCTTACTATTTAGTTCTTTAAAGCTCAATTAAAGCGCCACCCCAGGTTAATCCTGCCCCAAAAGCCGCAGTAATAAAAGTATCGCCTGGTTTTAACGCATGAGAACGAATGGCTTCATCGATTGCCAAAGGCACACTTGCTGCTGAAGTGTTTCCGTAATTTTCAATATTCATATACATTTTATCTGTAGGAAACTTCAATGTTTTCGATGCTTTATCAATGATTCTTTTGTTTGCTTGATGTGCGACAATTAAAGCTAAATCCTCAATGTTAAACTGTGCTTTATCAAGCAACTCTTGAACAACCTGTGGTAATACCGTCGTAGCAAACTTAAATACATCTGTTCCTTGCATTTGTAAAAACGGACGACCGTTATCTGGGGTTTTAAAATCTTTTTTCAAAGGATAGCCTTCCATTGTTAAAAGACCTTCAAGATCGCCCTTAGCATACGTGACAACCTCTTTGATCATCGCCTTTTCACTTTCACCAATAACCATGGCACCTGCTGCATCACCAAATAATACACAAGTATTACGATCCGTATAATCTGTGATTTTAGTTAAAATCTCAGCCCCAATAATCAAAGCTTTTTTATATACACCGCTGCGCAACATCTTATCGGCAACATTAAGTGCATAAATAAATCCACTACACGCAGCATTTATATCAAACGCCGTAATCGGTTTACATCCAAGTCTTCTTTGCAATATTTGTGATACACCAGGGAAAGGTTTATCCCCAGTAACCGTCGCAACGATAAGCAAATCAATATCTTCTGGTTGTATTTGTGCTGCATCTATCGCTTTTAACGCGGCTTGATAAGCGAGTTCTGAAGTATTTTCGGTTTCGCTCATCCGGCGTTCTTTTATACCTGTTCTCGATTGAATCCATTCATCAGATGTGTCTACAAGCGCTTCAAGATCAGCGTTTGTAACGACTTTTTGGGGCACATATGATCCTGTCCCTAATATTTTTGTATACATTATTTTACAACCCCTTTTAGGTTATCATAATTAAAGCGTTGAAAGAAGCCGATATTACGATATTTCGCATACCGCTCTGTTTTAACTTCATAATGACTCATTTGATGATAATGTCTTAAATTTCTTTCGATTACCATACGCATTGATTCATAAACCAATGAGGGTTCATAATGTGCCCCACCTATTGGTTCTTTAATAATCCCATCAATGACTTCTAACTCTTCTAAATCGTAACTGGTTAACTTCATGACTTCTGATGCAACTTTTGCTTTTGATGCATCTTTCCATAAAATACTTGCATAGCCCTCAGGCGACAAAATCGAGTAAATACTATTTTCCAACATATAAACACGATTTCCCATCCCTATAGCTAAAGCACCTCCAGAGCCACCTTCACCAATAATAATCGCAATAATAGGGACCCCTAAATCACTCATTTCAAATAAGTTTTTAGCAATAGCTTCTCCTTGACCTCTCGCTTCAGCACCAAGACCAGGATAAGCTCCTGGCGTATCAATAAGCGTTACAATTGGTCGATTAAACTTTTCTGCTTGTCGCATCAGTCGCATTGCTTTTCGGTACCCCTCAGGATGTGGCATCCCAAAGTTATAAGCAATATTTTCTTTTGTCGTTTTTCCTTTACGCTGTCCAATGACAGTAATCGGAATATTATTAAGCATCGCAATACCACCGATAATCGCTTGGTCATCCGCAAAATTTCTATCGCCATGCAGTTCAATAAAATCATCAAAAATATGTTCGATATAATCTTTAGCTGTAGGACGTTTTGGATGCCTCGCTAATAAAACCCGATCCCAACTCGTTAATGACGCCATTGATTTAATCTTATACGCTTGAATTGTATTTTTAATCGCTTCAATAGCTTTTTCATCATCTAACCGCTGTAGTTCTTCTTCGAGCTTTTGAAGCTTCTTTTCTTTTTGTAAAATATCCATTATGCATACGCTCCTCTCTTATGCATACGCAATAAAAGGTGTAAAGTCTCGCGCATTTCATGGCGATGAACCACTTTGTCAATCATTCCTTTTTCTAGTAAAAACTCTGCCCGTTGAAAGCCTTCGGGGAGTGATTGTTTAATGGTTTGTTCTATAACCCTAGGGCCTGCAAAACCAACCAAAGCTTTTGGTTCCGCCAAAATAACATCACCAAGTGATGCAAAAGAAGCCGTAACCCCACCCGTAGTTGGATGTGTTAAAACACTAATAAATAATAACCCTTGCCGGTGTAGTTTACGAATCGCACCACTGGTTTTCGCCATTTGCATAAGGCTATATATACCTTCTTGCATCCGAGCGCCACCTGAGGCTGTAAAAATAATCAGTGGCAACTTCTTATAAAGCGCATACTCAATGCTTTTCGTTACCTTTTCACCAACAACACTACCCATACTACCCATCATAAAATAACTATCCATAATACCAACAACACATGGCTCCGAATGAATTTCTGCATACCCATAAACATACGCTTCATCCATCTTCGTTTTATCCTTATAATTTTGAACCTTTTCTTCATATCCTTCTTGAAAAAGCGGATTAAGCGTTATATACCCAAGTCCCTTTTCAACGAACGTATGCGGATCAACCGTCATTGAAATACGATCAATAGCACGAATTCTAAAATGGTTATGACAATAAGGACAAACCAATTTGTTCGCAATCATCTCTTTTTGCGACAATGTTTTCCCACAAGCGGAACATTTATCATACAGTCCTTCTGGGACATCCGGTGCTTTCACTTGATGCATCGGCTTTTTCTTATACCCAGACAATTGATTATGAAACTGCTTTTTCCGCTTAAAAGCATTTTGTAAAGTATCACGTTTCATACGTCAACAGTCCTTCCAAATGCGCTGCAATAAAGCCCGTATCAAAGGCACCTTTAACAAAATCAGGATGCATTAAAATCATCGTTAAAAACGATTGATTTGTTGGTATGCCTTCAATAACAAGTTCTTCTAATGTAGACCGCATTTTACGAATCGCATCTAATCGACTATATCCATGTACAATAACTTTCCCAATCATCGAATCATAAAAAGGCGGAATAGCGTAATCTGTATAAATAGCAGAATCAAACCGAATCCCTAAGCCTTGAGGTACATGTAACATTTCAATTAATCCAGGACTTGGTCGGAAATTCAGTTTCGGATCCTCAGCATTGATTCTAACCTCAAGCGCATGCCCCTTAAAAACAACATCTTCTTGTTTATACTTGAGGTGTTTTCCCCCTGCAACTCGCAACTGTTCCCGCACAATATCAATCCCAGTAATCATTTCCGTGACAGGGTGCTCTACTTGAATACGGGTATTCATTTCAATGAAATAAAAACCAGTATCATCAACGACAAATTCTATCGTACCTGCATTAACATAATTGACATGACGTGCAGCTTTAATCGCAGCTTCATACATCGCTTCTTTAATACTTTTATCTAAACTACTCGGTGCTTCCTCAATAACTTTTTGATTTCTTCGTTGGACACTACAATCACGTTCACCTAAATGCAACACATTTCCATAACGATCCGCTAAAATCTGAACTTCAATATGTTTTGGATTCGTAATCAGTTTTTCAACATAAACACCATCATGTGAAAAAGCCGCTTTCGCTTCTTGCTTAGCAGCATAATACGCCTTTTCAAAATCATCCTTGTGATGGACCACACGCATACCGCGTCCCCCACCACCCGCACTTGCTTTAATAAGCAATGGGCAGCCAATCTTTTCCATAATATTTAGGCCTTCTTCTAAACTAACCTCACCATCACTACCTGGAACGACTGGAACATTCGCTTCAATCATCAACTTCTTTGCCATAGCTTTATCGCCCATTTTTTCTATAATACTTGCCTCTGGACCAATAAATATAATACCAACATCTTCACAAAGCCTAGCAAATTGACTATTCTCACTTAAAAAACCGAATCCAGGGTGAATGGCTTCGGCACCAGTATTTACAGCAGCGCTAATAATATTTTCCATATTTAAATAAGAGTCTGCAGCTGAGTTCCCGCCAATACACACCGCTTCATCAGCAATATGGACATGTAAGCTATCCTTATCTGCCAAACTATATACAGCAACCGTTTCAATTCCCATTTGTTTACACGCACGGATTATACGAACCGCAATTTCTCCACGGTTCGCAATAAGCACACGCTGTAACATCAATCAATCTCCATAACAATTTGATCATACATGACCATATCGCCATTGTTTACATGGATTTTTTTAATCGTACCATCTTTAGGTGCAGCAATCTCATTCATCACTTTCATCGCTTCTATGATAAAGAGCGTATCACCTTGTTTAACCTGCTGCCCTTCACGTACAAATGGGGGTTGATCTGGTGCCTGCGCTTCATAATAAGTCCCAACGAGTGGCGCTTGAACCAAAGTATAGTTTGATTGTTTCGGTGCTTGCTTAATTTCACGGGTAGCTTGTTCTTGTTGCGTAGACGCTCGTGGTTCTACCGTTTGTTTTATAACCTGTTGTTCAGTCGGTTTTTCTAACTCTATGGTTACATCTTCCTTAACCAAACGTATTTTTGATAAAGAAGACGCTTCAAACATTTTTATAATTGTTTTTAACTCTCTATTATTCATGTCAACCTCCTAAAAAAATAAAAGAGAAAATAAAGATTTAATCTTTACTTCACTTTCTCAATATATGCGATGACATCTTTAACCGTTTTCAGATTTTGAGCCTCAGAATCGCTTACAGTAATATCGAAAGCATCTTCTAACGCCATTATAAGTTCAACAACATCTAGTGAGTCAGCACCTAGATCGTCAATTATATTTGCATCCATGGTTACATCATCAGACTCTACGCCAAGTTCTTCAACTATAAGTGCTTTTACTTCTTCAAACATAATGAACACCTCCTTGAATGCCATTATATCGACTAGGCGCTTTTTAGTCAATATATTTTGATGTTCAAAGTGTTCGATAATCAACATTTATGTTCGCATACATACTTGTATAAAATCATATGTATTCTTACACATGTAAAATCACCTTAATTATATGTATAAAAAAAACGATTTTACGCCTATTTAAAGGTCTAAAATCGTTATTATATCATTTGCACTAAAATTATCAGACAAATAGTTCGCTCACTAACATTATCCAAAAAGACACATTTATATAATATTATAATTTTTCTAATTAAGCGCAAAAGTCAATTGATCACACGAAATCACTTGCTTGTCAGCACCCTGAGTAATCGTACACATAAACGCTTCGCTAATAGCGGTTAGTTGATAGCGCTTTCCCTGATAAATAGCCACATGTTTACGTTCAAATAAAGCTGATTTAAATTCCTTAAATGTATCTTTTAACACCACGTAATGGTTATAGCGCTCAACAAATTTATTCAAAATCTTTTCAATTTCATACAAATGCGTCTGTTCAAATAACATCGATGTTGCGTTTTGATCGTATTTAAGAGGATTTTGCTCATTAATATTTAACCCTATACCACAGATATGTTGTACTTTATCATTGGTTTTAAGGGTTTCAATGAGCATACCTGCTATTTTTTTATTACCGACATAAATATCATTAGGTAGTTTGATGCTTGCATCAATAAAGTAGTCTTTAAGCACTGATTTCAGTGCAAGTGCACTCGCCATAAAAATATCATTAGATAAGTGGGTATTGGCGGTAACTAAGAAACTAAATGTTAAATTAAGTTTACTATCTGTAGTCCACACATTACCGCGTCTACCTTTACCATGGGTCTGTTTTAGAGCACGTATACACACCCCACTCGTTAAGATGTTGAGATTTTGTCTTATATAGTCATTTGTAGATGGTAAAACATCAATTGATTGAACTACTTGAATTTTCATACGCATCACCTTATCACTATAATACCGAAGGGGAACCATTAATTCAATAAAAAAAAGCGCACGAAGCGCTTTTCGTTATTTTAGAGCTGATTCAATAAACCAAAGCTCTTTGTCATAACCTTCAACATGATCTTCCATCATACCAACGGTAACAAAGTCTCCTGCTTCATCCGCAACATTACGGATATCTGTTGCAAGTTTACGAAGTTTTTCAAGCTCATCTTTAGCAATCGCCAAAACTTCACCGATTTGATAATCTCTTAAATCAAGTTCTTTCACACTTGATACTTCTAAATAAGAAGCAAGTGATGCAAGTGGAAATTCACCTTTCATTTTCATACGCTCTGCGACTTCATCGTACTTTTCAAAGAAATCATCGTACATTTTTTCAAGGTAAACGTGAACAGGTTCAAAACGTTCTCCTACAACATTCCAGTGCATATTATGGAATTTTACATTAAGTACTGCGAGATCTGCTACATATTGGTTCATAAGTGTCATTTGTTCTTTGTTCATAGTTTAAATTCCTCCTTTAATTATTCATGAATATTATAACATAAAGGGCGTTTTTTACAACTTTAACGCTTTGAAGCTTGCGCTTCTTTTATACTCTTTTTAAGCTCTTTTTCAGCTTTTGTGAAATCCATGGTACGCTTGCGGTTTTCATCCAAACGTTCCTTCCGAACAGCATTGAGATGTTCCATCGCGCTCTCTTTGTTTAAGCCAACATGAGCCTCTTGAGCAATTACATTAATAATATTGTCTTGTTGTTCTAATACCCCGTTAATAATCACGGTAAATAAGTGACTTGAATCACGCACCATTTTAATATAGCCAACATCAATAGTTGATATGATTGGCGCATGATTTTTTAACACCGCATAGTCGCCGTTGTTCTTTGAACTAACCACAATATAATCAACTTCTTCATTGTATAAAACACCACTCGGTGTTATGACAGTGAGTTTCATCTCATCACTCCAATGATTCTGCTTTTTTCAACACATCATCAATGCTTCCAACAAGTCGGAACGCATCTTCTGGAATATCATCGTATTTACCCTCTAAAATACCTTTAAATCCTTTGATAGTCTCTTCTACAGGTACATATGATCCTTTTTGGCCTGTAAACTGTTCAGCCACATGAAAGTTTTGTGATAAAAATAAGCGTAAACGACGTGCACGATGGACAACTTGTTTATCTTCTTCACTTAACTCATCCATCCCTAAAATAGCAATGATATCTAATAATTCGTTATAGCGTTGAATCGTCCGCTGTACTTCTCTAGCAATGTCATAATGTTCTTGTCCAACCACTTCAGGTTCAAGTGCTCTTGAAGTTGATGCGAGTGGATCTACGGCAGGATATATACCTTCTTCACTAATTTTACGGCTTAAGTTTGTTGTTGCATCTAAATGGGTAAACGTTGTCGCTGGCGCCGGGTCAGTATAGTCATCCGCTGGTACATATACCGCCTGAATAGACGTAATTGATCCTTCTTTTGTTGAAGTGATCCGCTCTTGCAGTTTTCCCATTTCTGTAGCAAGGGTCGGTTGATACCCAACCGCCGAAGGCATACGCCCTAATAACGCAGAAACTTCACTTCCTGCTTGCGTAAACCGGAAAATATTATCAATGAAGAATAAAACATCTTGCTTTTCTTCATCACGGAAATATTCAGCCATAGTTAATCCTGTTAACCCAACACGCATACGTGCACCAGGTGGTTCGTTCATTTGTCCAAACACCATCGCAGTTTTCTTAATAACGCCAGAATCCGTCATTTCATAAAACAAGTCATTTCCTTCTCGAGTCCGTTCACCAACCCCCGCAAAAACACTAATACCACCATGTTCTTGAGCAATATTATGAATTAACTCTTGAATTAAAACAGTTTTACCAACACCAGCGCCACCAAAAAGGCCAATTTTTCCACCTTTAATGTACGGTGCTAATAAATCAACAACTTTAATCCCTGTTTCCAATATTTCTGTTTCACTGCTAATTTCATCAAGTTTTGGTGCTGTGCGGTGAATCGGCATCCGTTTATTATTGCCGTGAATTTCATCACGCTCATCAATAACTTCACCTAAGACGTTAAAAATGCGCCCTAACGTCGCCTCACCAACTGGAACACTAATAGGCTGTCCAGTATCAATAACTTCCATACCTCTTGTTAAACCGTCAGTCGAATCCATCGCAATCGTACGCACAATTTTATCCCCTAAATGTAGAGAAACCTCAAGGGTTAACTTTATATCGACGACGCGCTTATTACTATCGGTATTATCAATCGTTAAAGCATGATTGATTTCAGGGAGTTGATCTTCAAATATGACGTCCACAACAGGACCCATAACTTGTATAACTTTACCTTTATTCATCGTAATCCTCCTTAGTTCACCGCGTTGGCGCCACCAATGATATCTGTTAACTCAATAGTGATAGCATCTTGTCTAGCACGGTTGTAATGAAGTTTTAAATCTTTAATTAAGTCTTTTGCATTGTCAGTAGCGCTTTTCATTGCTGTCATACGTGCAGCATGTTCACTTGCCTTCGCTTCTAAAATCATTCCGTATAATACATTAACAATAACCATTGGTAATAGCTGATTTAAAACGCTACTAGCACTTGGTTCATAATGATACATACGTTTGTACTTAAGATTTTCTTCTTCTCTTTTTTCTTCAATATATGGACTTTTATCTAAAGGCAGCAACGTTTGATACTGTAATTTTTGTGTTAACGTATTCACGAACTTATTATAAAAAACCACAACTTTATCATACGTACCTTTTAGATATCCTTTTATAAAGTCATCCGTAACGCCTTGAAAATCTAAAAATTGCACATCATCACGTATCTGAATAACTTCAGTATTCAGTAAATGATATTTTTTACGCTTAGCAAAACTGAACGCTTTATACCCAAGCGCCGCTACAGTAAATTCATCTTTTGAATCATGGTGCTTTTCAACATATGCTTGAAAAGCCTTAAAGACACTCGCATTATATGGTCCAGCCAATCCTCGGTCAGAAGTAATTAATATATAGACCGTTTTATCAACCTCACGCGATTCAAACATTGGGTGGCTGATGTCATGTTCACTATCCATAACGCGCGCCAGTGAATCGGTTAAGCGTTTTGTAAGTGGTCTAAAATTTTTAATATTGCGTTCTGCTTTTTTGAGTTTTGATGCACTGACCATATGCATCGCTTTCGTTATTTGCGATGTTTTATCTGTGGCGTTGATGCGTTGTTTAATTTCACGCATAGAACCCATCATACCACCTCCTTAAGCAAAGGTTTTTTTAAATGCTTCAATCACGCTATTTAAAGCTTTCGTATCAGGAAGCGTTTTTTCCTTACGAATATGTTCTAATAATGCATTTCCTTTTTCATCTTTCGTAAAATAACCATGTAGTTGTTCCTCGAATCGTTTAATATCATCGACATCAACATCGTCTAAGAACCCTTTAGTTAATACGTAAATACTTATAACCTGTTTCTCAACATCCATTGTTTCATGAAGACCTTGTTTCAAGATTTCAACCGTCCGCTTACCACGTTCAAGTTTTTTCGTTGTCGCATCATCTAAATCAGAACCAAATTGCGTAAACGCTTCTAATTCACGATAACTTGCAAGATCTAAACGCAACGTTCCTGAAACTTTTTTAATCGCTTTAATTTGCGCTGATCCACCAACACGAGAAACACTTAACCCAGCATTAATAGCAGGTCTAACCCCTGTGTAGAAAAGATCACTTTGAAGGAAAATCTGCCCATCGGTAATACTAATAACATTCGTTGGAATATATGCAGAAATATCTCCTTCTTGTGTTTCGATAATCGGCAATGCCGTAATCGACCCACCACCGAGGTCATCATTTAGTTTTGCAGCGCGTTCAAGTAAGCGCGAATGCAAATAAAAGACATCTCCAGGATACGCTTCACGCCCTGGTGGACGACGAAGCAACAAACTCAACTCACGATAAGCAATCGCGTGTTTTGTTAAATCATCATAAACAACCAAAACGCTTTTTCCCTCAAACATAAACTCCTCACCAATAGTAACACCCGCATAAGGTGCTAAATAAAGAAGTGGTGCGGGTTCACTAGCACTTGCACTAACAATAATAGTATGGTCCATAGCACCATGTTTTTTTAGCGCTTTAATGAGTCCTGCGACTGTCGACTCTTTTTGCCCAATCGCAACATAAATACAAATAACATCTTTACCTTTTTGATTAATAATCGTATCTAAAGCAATCGATGTTTTTCCGGTTTGACGGTCACCAATAATTAACTCGCGCTGCCCACGACCAATCGGTACTAAAGCATCCAGTACTTTAATCCCTGTTTGTAGTGGTTCATCCACCGACTTACGACTCATAACCCCAGTCGCTTTGCGCTCTAACGGTCTAAACTTCTTAGTTTCAATCTTTCCTAAACCATCAATCGCTTGCCCTAGTGGGTTTACTGCACGCCCAATTAAAGCCTCACCAACTGGAACCTCTAAAATACGGCCAGTCGTCTTCACTGAATCCCCTTCACGAATTGCTGTTGATTCATCCAAAATAATAACACCAACATGGTCTTTTTCTAAATTCAAAGCCATACCATATACATCATTTGGAAACACCAACAACTCACCACTCATAGCTTCTTCAAGTCCATGAACGAGCGCGATACCATCACCAACACTAATGACAGTTCCAATGTTTTCAGTCTTAACTTCTTTACTGTATTTCTTAATTTGTTCTTTAATCAACGCACTGATTTCAACGGGGTTGATTTTACTCATACTTCCACCTGCCTATTTAGTCAAACGTGACTTCAATTTATTCAAACTATGGTTCACTGTATCATTAAGAACCATACCGTTATATTCTATACGCATACCACCCGCAATAGTTGTATCCACGGTTGTGCTCACAACCACTTTTCGGTTGTACTTTTCACCATATACTTTTTCAAGGTTTTCAATACGTTCTTTTGCTAAAGGTTTTCCTGTAAACACTTCAATACGCATCGTAGCATCTAACTGATCAACCAGCTTATCATAGCTGTTTTGAATAAGATAGATGACATCAAAACGATTGTTCTGAACAAGGACTTTAAGAAAATCTTTAAAAAGCAATGGTAACTTAAACTCATCAATTAGCGCCTGCTTACTCTTTTTGACAATATTTGGATGCATAAAAAAGCGCATATTTTCCGCATCAAGTTCACTATTAAATGCCGAAAAAGCGGTTTTTATTTCCTTAGTAGCCTTGCCCTCAAGCGCAAGCTCAAAAAGCGCGACGGCATATTGATCGCTAACCGCGCTCATTGTTTTTGCACCGCTTTAATCGATTCATCAATCAAGCGTTCATACGTAGCCTCATCAATCTCTTTTGCTATTACTTTTTCAGCCAACATCGAAGCCACTTCAATAATTTCATTACGTATATGACCTTTAGCAAGTTCAATTTCTTGATCTAAATCCTTTTGCGCACTTTTTCTAATATTCGTTGCTTCATCTTTTGCTTTCGCAATAATTTCACGACGTGAATCTTCACCACGTGATTTTGCATCTTCAAGAAGCTGTTTAGCTTCTAACTTTACCTTTTCAAAAGTCTCTTCCGCTTCTTTTTTCAAGGTTTTTGCCTCTTCATGTTTTTCAGTCGCTTCCGTTAACTCTTGATCCATTATTTCTCGACGCGACTCAATAAACGCAGTGACTTTTTCCCAAAAGAAAAACTTAACAACTAAGATCAGCAAGATTGTGGCAATAATTTGAATAACCATTTCCATTAGATCAATACCTAAAGCCGTATCAACTAAACGTTCAATGGCTCTCGCAAGTTCTATCATCCTGTTGCCTCCGATCTATCTTTTTAGGTGAAAATTAAAATAAATGCAATGATTAATGCATAAAGCCCTGTTGTCTCAGCCATCGCTTGACCAACAAGCATCGTTGTGGTAATTTTACCTGTTGCTTCAGGTTGTCTACCAACCGCTTCAACAGCTTTTCCAGCAGCATATCCTTGCCCAATCCCTGGACCAATACCAGCAATCATAGCAATCCCTGCACCCAGTAAAGCAAGTCCATTAACAAAAAAATCATTGTACTCTGCTACCGCTAAGAAAATTGACGATAATACCATAACTTTTCCTCCTAATAATTATAATTTTATATAGTTAACATTTTCTATTCTGCAATTTCTGGTTCTTCTATTGCCATCGAAAGGAAAATGGTTAACAGCATAAAGTAAACAAAAGCTTGAATCAAACCAAACCCAATATTGAATATCGGATGTAACACTAAAGTTGCAATAGAGATATTTCCAACCGTCCCTAACACAGCACCTAAAGTCCCAAACACATCCCCTAAGATATTTAATAAATTGAAAATAACAACCGCCATAACAGACCCACTTAATAGATTCCCAAACAGACGCAATCCCATCGCAAGCGGTGTTGATATTTCACTTATAAGATTTAAAGGCATTAATAAAACACTTGGTGTACTTAAATCCTTAAAACGATTTCTTGGTTTTCTTACCCACAATCCAGAGATTTGAATGGTAAAAAAAGCAAAAATACTAAAAGCCAAAGCAATCGATATATTCGCCAAAGGATTTGCTAAACCAAATAGCGCTGACGTATTCGCAAACGCCAAATATAATAAAATCCCTACCAATATAGGGGTAAACGTACGCCAATGTTTCCCATAAAATTCTTTAATAAAATCATTGAGCTTCTCAACAATTAAAACCGCAATAAAAACAATACCTTTAGGACTTTTCGAAGGATCTAAAGCCGCTACTTTACGACCGATAATCACAAGTATAATCATCAGTGCGACAGTAATAATTAAACTCGACTTTAAATTGGGAGACAAATCCCCATAAAAACTAATCATCCTTCTCAACTCCTTTATCTTTATTTAGATATGTTCCGATAACAAACGAAAATACCATCACGATTTTAAAAGATGCAATCCCAAAAAAAGCAACCAACGCATGTAAAATGTTTTCTTGCCGGAAATATACA
>SKIY01000067.1 GCA_007116205.1 Candidatus Izemoplasma sp.
GATTAGCGGCTAAAAAAGCTCGTGAAGCAACGCGAAGAAAAAACCCACTCGATACTTTAGGGTTTGCAAGTAAGTTAGCAGATTGCCGGAATAAAGACCCTAAAAGTACAGAACTTTATATTGTCGAGGGAGATAGTGCTGGTGGGTCGGCTAAACAAGGTAGAGACTCTGAATTTCAAGCGATATTACCGCTTCGTGGAAAAGTATTAAATGTTGAAAAAGCACGCTTAGATAAAATTTTAGGAAACAAAGAAATCTTATCGATGATTATGGCCTTTGGGACTGGAATCGGCGAAGATTTTAATGCAGAGTTATCGAGATATCATAAAATTGTTATTATGACGGATGCTGATGTTGATGGCGCGCACATTAGAACATTATTATTAACTTTCTTATTTAGACATATGAAACCGCTCATCGAAAAAGGATATGTCTACATTGCGCAACCACCACTATATAAAATACAACAAGGGAAACAAGTTGATTATGCATTTACTGAAAAGGAATTAAACGTAAAACTTAAAGAAGCTTCATCTCGCGCTTCAATACAACGTTATAAAGGTCTTGGAGAGATGAACCCAGAACAGCTTTGGGAAACAACAATGGACCCTACAACAAGAACTTTACTTAAAGTATCTTTAGAAGATGCGATGGAAGCAGATCACGTCTTCAGTATGTTAATGGGTGATGAAGTGGCTCCACGGAAAGAATTCATTCAAGAAAACGCCATATATGTACAAAATCTTGACATTTAGGAGAGTTGAACATGGATATTAAATCACTGAACACTATGCAACCGTTAGATTACGATAAAATATCGGAAATAAATATCACTAATGAAATGAAAAACTCGTTTCTGAGTTATGCAATGAGTGTTATTGTTTCTCGGGCCTTACCAGATGTACGTGATGGTTTAAAACCTGTTCATCGTCGAATCCTTTATGGAATGGATGAACTAGGTGTACACCCAGGAAGCGCTTTTAAAAAGTCAGCACGTATTGTTGGGGATGTTATGGGGAAATACCATCCACATGGCGATTCCGCTATTTATGATGCAATGGTTCGTATGGCACAACCATTTAGTTACCGCTACCCATTGGTAAACGGACATGGAAACTTTGGATCTATCGATGGTGATGGTGCGGCAGCGATGCGTTACACCGAAGCAAAAATGCATAAAATCACCGCAGAAATGATTCTTGATATTAAAAAAGATACGATTGATTTTAAAGAAAACTATGATGGAACCGAAAGTGAACCAAGTGTTTTGCCTAGTAAATTTCCAAACCTATTAGTAAACGGTTCAACAGGAATTGCTGTAGGGATGGCGACCAATATACCACCACATAACCTTACTGAAGTCATCAATGGTGTTTTAGCATATATTGATGACCCATCAATTACCATTGAAACATTGATGGAAATCATTACAGGACCTGACTTTCCAACTGGTGGAACGATTATGGGACTTACTGGATTGCGCCAAGCATATGAAACGGGAAATGGCTCTATTAAGGTAAGAGCTAAGGCCGACATTACTGAAGCTAAAAACGGTAAAAAAACAATAACGGTTACAGAAATTCCTTATCAAGTAAATAAAAGCCGTCTTATTGAAAAGATTGCTGATCTTGCAAAAGAAAAACGTATTGAGGGTATTACTGACTTAAGAGATGAATCAAGTCGTAAAGGGATTAAAATAGTTATTGAGCTTAAAAAAGATGTTAACGCAGAGGTAACATTAAACAATTTATATAAATTTACACCGTTACAAACCTCTTTTGGTATCAACATGCTTGCTTTAGTCAATAATCAACCTAAAATTTTAACACTTAAAGAAGTTGTAAAATATTATGTTGAACACCAAGTAGAAGTGTTAACACGGAAATCAAAATTTGATTTAAATAAAGCACAATCACGCGCACACATTTTAGAAGGACTTCTAAAAGCGTTAGATCATATCGATGAAGTTATCGAAGTCATCCGTACCGCATATGATGATGCTGAAGAAAAACTCATTCAACGTTTTGAGCTTTCAGAAGCCCAAGCTAAGGCGATTTTAGAAATGCGTTTACGCCGTTTAAGCGGATTAGAACGCGAAAAACTTGAGAATGAACTTACCGATTTAACAAAAACCATTGAGTTTTTAGAAGAGTTGCTTGCGAGTGAAACTTTACAGTTCAATGTCATTAAAGAAGAGTTAGAAAAATTACGCGATACCTTTGGTGATGAACGTCGTACCGAAATCTCTTTAGCACAGGACTTAGATATTGAAGATGAAGATTTAATTCCTGAAGAAAACGTCATAATCACAATTACGCAAAGCGGATATTGTAAGCGCATGAACATTGAAAGCTATAAAACGCAAAACCGCGGAGGTAAGGGACTTACAGGTATTAAAACAAATGAAGATGATGTAGTTGAACACATCATTCATACGTCGACTCACGACTATTTATTGTTCTTTACAAACCTTGGACGGGTATATAAGATTAAAGGGTATAAAATACCGCTGTATAGCAGACAATCTAAAGGCTTACCACTTGTAAATATGCTCGCATTAGATAAAGGAGAAACTGTACAAGCCGTCGCCAACATTCACGACTTTGATGCAGATGAGTATATCTTCTTTGTCACAAAAGCAGGGGTCGTAAAAAGAACACATGTACAAGCATTTAAAAACATTAGAACCTCAGGAATCCGCGCCATTAACTTACGTGATGACGATGAGTTACTGGATGTACGCCTCACGGACGGATCACAGGATATAGTGATTGGCGCATCTAATGGGAAAGCCATTCGTTTTAACGAAACAACCGTACGAGATATGGGACGCGTCGCAACGGGCGTGTTAGGTATTCGTTTATCACCACAAGATCACGTAGTTGGAATGTCTTTAGTGACCAGTGATGAGGACGAAGTGCTTATTGTTACGGAAAATGGCTATGGTAAGCGAACTGTAATAAATGAGTATCGCCAACAAAACCGCGGAGGAAAAGGGGTTAAAACCTTAAATGTTACAGAGAAAAACGGCCAGTTGGTAAAACTAAAAAGTGTTAATGGCGAAGAAGACTTAATTATCATCACCAACAAGGGTATGATGATTCGTCTACCAGTGTCACAAATTACTACAAGTAGCCGTGCAACACAAGGCGTTCGTTTAATGCGATTAAACGAAAACCAGCAAGTGGCTACGGTGGCAATCGTTCCAAAGGAAGAAGATATTGAAGAACAAATTGAAGAGGTCTTAGAAGCCCAAAAAGAAACAATGGCAGAGACCCAAAATGAAACGCTTGAGACACCCGAATCAGAGTCACCAAAAGAAGATACAAACAAGACATTAAGCCTATTTGATGACGAAGAATAATTGACAAATAAAATAAGCTTTGATAAACTGCATGTATAAAACGTTGATAGGGACAAGTATTATAGTGAAGATTAAAGAGAGCTGGTGGCGGGTGCGAACCAGTACAGAGCTATAAGAAATCTACCCTTGAGTGGAACTAATTCTTCCCGGTACACACCGTTATCGTATTGAGTGGGTGGTAAGCATTACACCAACTAGGGTGGCAACACGGATACTATAATCCGTCCCTTTCAGGGGCGGATTTTTTTATTAAATAGGAGGTAAAAAAGATGTTAGATATACGAAAAATTAGAGAAGATGTAGAAATGGTTATACAAAGATTGTCACTGCGAGGCGATGATTTTAGCTATTTAAGAGATGTTATAAAACTTGATCGTGAACGGCGAGAAATCATTGTTAATTTAGAGCAATTAAAAGCAGCACGTAATGAAACCAGTAAAAAAATTGGTCTTTATAAGCGCGAAGGAAAAGATGTTCGTCCCATTTTAGAAAGCATCGAAGCGGATAAACAAAAGATTCAAAGCTTTGATGAAAGACTAAAGACCATTGATAATACCATTCAAGAAATGCTTTTAAATACACCAAACCTTCCTTGTGAAAATATTCCGATAGGGAAAGATGAAACAGAAAATAAAGTCATCAAACAAGTGGGAGAAACACCTGCATTTGACTTTGACCCCAAAGCACACTGGGATATCGGAACCGATTTAGATTTGTTAGACTTTGATCGTGCTGCTAAAATAGCGTCTAGCCGATTTGTCGTATATAAAGGCTTAGGGGCAAGGTTAGAGCGTGCATTAATTAGTTTTATGATGGATATGCACACAGAAAAACATGGCTACCAAGAGCTTTTACTTCCTTACATTGTGAATCAAAAATCAATGATTGCGACAGGACAATTGCCTAAGTTTGCAGAGGATGCATTTAAGTTAATCGATGAAAGAAATTTATATCTTAATCCTACAGCAGAAGTACCAGCAATCAATATGCATCGAGATGAAACATTAAAAGCAAGTGAACTTCCTATACATTACGCCGCTTTTACAACTGCTTTTAGACAAGAAGCGGGAAGTGCTGGAAGAGATACAAGGGGCATTATTCGGCTCCATCAGTTTAATAAAGTGGAGTTAATAAAATTCACAAAACCTGAGGATTCTTATAAAGCACTCGATCAAATGTTAGAAAACAGTGAAGCGATATTAAAAGCTTTAAAACTTCCCTATCAAGTCATTGAACTTTGCAGTGGTGATTTAGGTTTTTCAATGGCGAAGACTTACGACATCGAAGTATATATCCCAAGCTACAAAGGGTATCGAGAAATAGGGAGTATTTCTAACGCAGAAGACTTTCAAGCAAGACGCGGTAATATTAAGTTCAAACGCGATCAAACATCGAAACCAGAACACGTGCATACTTTAAATGGTTCAGGACTTGCAGTCGGACGAACGGTTGTCGCGATTTTGGAAAATTATCAGCAAAAAGATGGTACAATAGAAGTGCCGGAAGTTTTAAAACCATACATGAATACAGATAAAATACAATAGGAGGTAAGTATGTTTAACAAGCAAGAAACATTTAAACTAACTGAAGAGAAAAAAACTATTATTGTCGCTAAACAAGGAGATAATCCAGTCTCTAAAATGGTGATTGAGAGCTTAGGGATTCATCTCGAAGATCTTAATGATGCGTCATTTTCTAAGGTACAATCACTGGGGAAAATCCCTGCTAAATGGGTCGTATTTATTAATCAAGAGGATTTAACAAACAACAAAAAAGTGAAGTCAATTACTAAAGGCTTAGCATCGTTAAAAGAAGATAGCGTTGTGTTATTAGACAGCTTTAAAGAAACTACAATAACGCCGTTGTTTGAAACATTAACGAAAGCGGAATACCGCTTTAATAAGTTTAAAACAGAAGATAAACCAAAAACCAACGGGATAGCTTACACCACAACTAAAAACCTTGATCAAGCGATACATGAGGGGATTGTATTTGGTGAAGCGATAAATCATACCCGAGAATTAATTAACACACCATATAATTATTTAAACGCGGAAAAATTAGCTGAATACGCTGAAGCTTTAAATAGCATTCCTAATGTAAGCGTGAAAATATATGAAAAAAGTGATTGTGAAAGTATGAACATGGGTGCGTTTTTAGGGGTTAATAAAGGAAGTACAGATGCACCTAAATTAATCCATGTGACATACACAGGAAATTCTGATAGCGATGAACAAACTGCCCTTGTAGGTAAGGGTGTAATGTATGATACAGGGGGGTATTCTTTGAAGACGCCACAAAGCATGCCTTCAATGAAAATGGACATGGGTGGTGCTGCGACAGTACTCGGTGCAATTGAAGCTATCGCGCGCTTAGAAGCAAAAGCAAATGTAAGTGTTGTAATTGCTGCGACAGACAATAGAATTGGCGATAATGCGGTCGTTCCAGATGATATATTGACCTCTGCAAAAGGACTAACTATTGAAATTGTTTCTACTGATGCAGAAGGGCGTCTAACTTTAGCGGATGCGCTGTGGTTTGCACAAGAAAAAGGCGCAACACGTTTAATTGATGTTGCTACTTTAACAGGGGCTGTAGTTGCTGCGCTTGGTGATGCGTATACAGGCGCATTCACCAACAATGAAACATTCTTAAATGAACTGCAACAAGCTGCTAAAGAAGTTAATGAAGATATTTGGCAACTCCCAATTCACGATAAATATCGAGAAGAACTTAAGAGTTTTTCAGCAGATATGACAAATAAAGGCGGACGCATGGCAGGCGCATCGATTGCCGCTGCATTTTTAGAAAAATTTGTCGATAATGATCGTCCGTGGATTCATTTAGATATTGCGGGAAGTTCATACAATAGCAAAGAAGGCGCGACAGGACGTATTGTAAAAACATTAGCGAAACTATTTGTTTAATAAAAAAAATAGACTTTCAATTTGAAAGTCTATTTTTCTTTATTTAAAGCACTTTTAATGGCATCGGAAACCGCCGTATATTTAGATTCATCATAGAGCGATTGATTATTAGACATAGAGATATTTAAGGTGTCATTTTCGTAACGAGGAAGTAAATGGATGTGAAAGTGATTCACTGATTGTAACGGCTTTTCAGTATTATTAACAACATTTAATCCAATGGGATTAAATGCCTTTTTAAGGGCATTCGCAAGTTTTGGAACGACAGAAAAAACAGCTTTTGCAGTACGTTCATCTAATCCATAAAGATTATCCACATGTTTCTTTGGAATCACTAAAGTGTGTCCCTTTGTTCCTTGTGAGATATCTAAAAAAGCATAAACAAACGCATCTTCATAAACTTTGTAAGAAGGGATTTCTCCATCAATAATTTTACAAAAAATACAATCCATAATTAAACCTCCATTTTTATATTTTTAATTGTGTAAGTATGTCTTCCATCGACTTAAAAATGTAATCAGGGTGAACCGCTTTTAAAGAAGCTTCACCTTTTATGCTCCAAGCGACACCACCTGTTAAAATACCAGCGTTTTTACCTGCTAGTAAGTCACTTTGGTTATCACCAATCATGATGGCTTTAGGGTTTTTAAAATGGGCTAACGCACGAAGAACAGGTTCCTTATCAGGTTTTGGTTTTTTGACGTCGTCCAGTGCAATAAACACATCAAAATAACGATCTAACTTAAAGTGTTTAAAGCTAGGCCAAGCTGCGACTTTAAATTTAGAAGTTACGATAGCTAACTGGATTTTCTTTTTCTTAAGCACTTTTAAAACTTTATGAACATTATCGTAAAGCGCATAATATTTGGATTCGTTTGCTGTATAATAGCTACGATAATGTTTTATGAGTTTTTCAACAACGATTAAGTCATCAGTGTACTTAGAAAAAATAACTCTTAACGGCGGACCAATAGCTTCAATGATTGTTTTTCTAGGAACCTTTAAATTTGGAAACACTGTTTTAAAGGCATGCTGGTAGCTTTTGATAATAATTTCATTACTATCAATCAACGTGCCATCAAGATCAAAAAGTATGGTATCAACTGTTTGCATATTATCACCTTAATCCTATTTTAACATAGGTTTTAAGATATCATTTATTGTTTCGGATAATCATTGCATTTAAATCGGTTTTTTACTACAATATAGTCGATAGGAGTGATTATATGGCAAACATAATGACTGAGTTAAAAGAAAAAATCAAAGGACAAGGGATTCGTATTGTGTTTCCTGAGTCAAGCGATTCAAGAATAATCGAAGCCGCTAAACGACTAGCGGAAGAAGCACTAGTTATTCCTGTGCTTATTGGAAAGAAAGAGGAACTTCCTAACATTAAAGGGTGTGAAATTTTAGATCCTGAAACGTATCCAGATTACAATGAGTTCGTTCAAGCAATGGTAGAAAGACGTGCTGGAAAATGTTCTTATGAAGAAGCAAAAGAAATTTTAAAGAATCATAATTATTTTGGAACAATGCTTGTTTATATGAACCGCGCACAAGGTCTAGTTAGCGGTGCGATACACTCTACAGGAGACACAGTTAGACCAGCCCTTCAAATTATAAAAACCAAACCGGATGTTAGTAAAACATTTGGCTATTTCTTAATGATTCGAGATGATGAAAAATATATCATGGGAGATTGTGCAATTAATCCGAATCCCGATGCAAAATCTTTAGCTGAGTTCGCTATTGAGTCCGCTAAAGCTGCAGAGATGTTTGGGATAGAAGAACCACGTGTTGCGATGCTTTCATTTTCAACGAATGGTAGCGCTGAAACAGATGAAACCAAAAAAGTACGCGAAGCAGTAAAACATGCAAAAGCTAAAAACAGTGGGTATCACAT
Organism: Candidatus Izemoplasma sp.; assembly: GCA_007116205.1. Classification (GTDB taxonomy): domain Bacteria; phylum Bacillota_I; class Bacilli_A; order Izemoplasmatales; family Izemoplasmataceae; genus SLQR01. Next base: position 8,195 of record SKIY01000067.1, read on the forward strand.
TGATGGTGAAATGCAGTTTGATGCAGCGTTTGTGAAAAGCGTAGGAGAGAAGAAGTTTCCAGAAAGCCATGTCGCGGGAAATGCAAATACTTTTATCTTCCCAGATTTAAACAGTGGAAACATAGGCTATAAAATCGCACAACGACTAGGGAACTTTGAAGCCGTTGGCCCTATTCTTGCAGGATTGAACAAGCCAGTAAATGATTTGTCTCGGGGATGTAGTGCACAGGATGCCTACAATACAGCAATCATTACTGCAGCGCAAAGCCTAATAGATTAAAGCTCTTGTGAGCTTTTTTCTTTTTGTGCTATAATAAAGCAAAGCGTGGTGATACAGTGAAAAAGTGCTGGATAATATACAACCCCATGAGTGGGAAAAAGAAATTTAAAAAACATATTCCAAAAGTTAAAGAAACCATTGAATCAATGGGATATAACATTGCGGTTAAACCGACAAAACGCGCTGGACACGCGACAGCATTAGTTAAAGAATCATGTTATGAAAAAATCGATATGATTTTAATTTCTGGTGGCGATGGAACTGTCAACGAATGTGTTAATGGCTTAGCCGGACAGCGGTTTAGACCCAAAGTAGCCTACATCCCCTCAGGCACAGCGTGTGATATAGCAAAAACCTTAGGTATTCCTAAAAACGTAGATAAAGCATTAGAAATTATTAAAAAAGACCACCATGTAGATATGGACGTGGTTAAAGGGTCACACGGATACTTTGTTTACGTTACCGCTATTGGAAACTATGTAGACATTAGTTATGTGACGCAATCAAAACTTAAACGAGTACTTGGATATGGCGCCTATATAATAACAGGCATTAAAGAGTTTTTTACAATTCCAATGATTAAAACGGAAATAGATTATGATGGCGGAAAACTAAAAGGGTACTTCTCTTTAATTATGGTTATTAATTCTCGTCGCGTCGCAAGTTTTAACATTATAAGAAAACCCGTATTAGATGATGGTAAAATCGATATCGTTGTCTACCGATATATACCACTACTTAACAACCTGATTTATCTAATATCGTTTGTTTTTAGCCCTAAAAAAATGTTAGGCGTGAAACGTGTTCAAACAACACGCGCTAAACTATATACAGAACATCACCATAAATGGAATATTGATGGTGAAGCTGCAAACTCAGGAAATCAAGAAGTTATGGTTATACCAAAGCATCTTAATATTATTATTAACGAAAAAAAAGCTGGGAAATATTTTCAACATCAGTAGGAGTTTTTATAATGAATAGTGCCCCATTTAAAGAAGTGATTGTGGTTGAAGGTAATCATGATGCTGCAAGAATCAAACAAATTTATCCCAACGCAAATACCGTTATAACAAACGGGTCTGAGATTCCTAAAGATACCTTGCAATTATTAAAGAAATTACAAAAAGAACGCGGGCTTATTTTAATGTTAGACCCAGATTATCCAGGGGAACGGATTAGGCATCAAATAAACGCTTACGTTGGACCGACAAAACATGTCTTTTTACCAAAACATAAATGTATCAGTGAAAACAAGCAAAAAATCGGTATTGAACACGCTGATCAAGAAACAATCCAACAAGCACTAAAAATGCACGTACACAACTCAACACAAACGTCTACACATATTACTATTAAAGATATGATTGCATTAAGGCTAACAATCACATCAGATGCTAAAGCTCGTCGCAGAAAAGTATGCGACGCTTTTTATCTCGGTTTGTGTAATGCTAAAACGTTAAGAAATCGATTAAATATGTTCGCAATTACCAAAGAAGCCATCGAAGAGGTGCTAAAATGAAATCATCTAACCCAAAAGGTATAACCCAAGTTCTCAAAGAAAACAATTTACGCATTAAAAAGAAATTCGGACAAAATTTTCTTATCGACGATAATGTCTTAGATAAAATCATTGATGCAGCACAAATAACTAAAGAAGATTTCGTTGTCGAAATAGGACCAGGATTAGGATCTTTAACAGAGCGATTACTACAACAATCTAAAAGCGTTTTAGCCTATGAAATAGATACGGATTTAACACCGATTTTAACCAAAGCATTCCCTGAAAAACATTTTCATTTAATTGAAGCTGATATTTTAAAACGTGACATTGACGAAGATATAGAAGCGATTGATCCACATGTGGAATCTGTGACTGTAGTTGCTAATTTACCGTATTATATTACGACACCGATATTAATGAAGTGTTTAGAATCTTCTAAAAAAATTAAGCGAATTGTTGTGATGATGCAATATGAAGTCGCAAAAAGAATTACCGCATCGACACATACGAAAGATTATAATGCTTTAAGTATCGCGGTTCAATATCGCGCGAAAACAACTTTTGCATTTAAAGTTCCAAAAAGTGTATTTATACCTGCGCCTAATGTCGATAGTGCAGTCATTACACTAGATTATCATACTAAGTATCACGATCAAGTGATTTCAGAACCTTACTTTTTTAAGTTTATCAAAGCTGCCTTTGCGCAACGTAGGAAAACATTATTAAACAACTTATTTGCTTATTTAGCTATAGACAAAGAAGAAGTAATAAAAGTACTGAACACACTGGATGTTGATCCTCAATGTCGTGCAGAAACGGTTACACTTGAACGATTTATTAATATGGCAAATACGTTTTATAAACGGAATATATAAGCATAATCCCCTATATGTTTCACATGGAACATATGATAAAATGAAAGCGTAGGAGGGATGAATATGGTTAAAGAAAAGGCATATGCAAAAATCAATCTATTTTTAGATGTTTTAGGAAAGCGGGAGGATGGATTTCACAATATTGAAACCATTATGGTGCCTATAGACCTTTATGACAGTATCGAATTGACGGTACAAGAAGCGCCACAAGTAGAGGTAACTTCAAACATCCCTATAACCGATGTGCCAGAAGAAAACTTAGTCCACAAAGTTGCTATATTTATGATAGAGAAATTTAAGATTACAAAAGGACTAAAGATCCATATTGTTAAACGCATTCCTATCGCTGCAGGACTCGCTGGAGGCAGTGCAGATGCAGCAGCGACACTAAGAGGTATTAACAAAGTCTTTCGATTAAAACTATCCAATGAACAACTTGCAGAAATGGGCGAATTATTTGGATCTGATATTCCACATTGTATTTATAATAAACCTTGTATAGCCCGTGGAAAAGGTGAGCAGCTCATGTTTTTAAAACAGACATGTAAATGGCCGATTCTCATCGTTACACCAAAAATTCAAGTTAGTACAAAAACGGTTTTCCAAAGTGTGAACATGGATGAAGTCATAAACAGAAAAATAACAAAAATGAGCAACGCCATATATAATCGTAACTATGACTTAGCTGTTAGAGAATTGTATAACGCCCTAGAACCGTTTACATTTAAATTGTTTCCTGAGGTAAAAGCGCTAAAAGAAGCGTTAGATCGTGAAAATGCAGATGGGATTTTAATGAGCGGTAGCGGACCATCAATCGTTGTTTTTTCACAAAATAAAAAAGATTTACAGGAAATTAGTAAAAAATATCAAGAGAAAAACAATGTGATTTTAACGAAAATAAACTAATACAGCCGTTTGAAGCGAAAAATATTTGAAAAGCCCTAAAACTTGTGCTATAATTTTTGCATATAGAGGAAATGGACACAAAATGTGGGGTGGAATAATGAATATAACGGACGTTCGTATTAAAAAGTTCAATGGTGAGAACCGACTTAAAGCGATTGCTGCCATTACTATTGACGATTGTTTTGTTGTTCATGAATTACGTGTTATCGATGGGAAAGATGGTCTCTTTGTTGCGATGCCAAGCAGAAAAATGCCAAATGGCGAATTCAAAGACGTGGCGCATCCAATTAATCAAGAAACCAGAAATCTTATTGAGGGCATCGTAATTGATGCGTATCATAAAATCGAAGAAGAATAATAAGTAAGTAAATATTAAATAAATGCAACTTTTTTTCAAGTTGCATTTTATTTTTGTGTTATATACCTTATAATAAAATGTGTGTGATTTTATATAACAAAGATGGAGGTTTTTATGGCTATTTTTAACGGACATAAAATAAAGTTATTTACTTTAAGTGCAAACCGCAAATTAGCGGAGGAAATATCGCAATATTCCAACATCCCACTTAGCAAGTGTGAAGTACACCGATTTGCAGACGGTGAAATCGGCATGAATATCGAAGAAACTGTTCGAGGGCATCATGTTTTCGTTGTTCAACCGACGCAATCGCCTGTTAATGAACATTTAATGGAATTGCTTATTATGATTGATGCGTTGAAACGTGCTTCTGCTAAAAACATAAATATTGTCATGCCTTATTACGGGTATTCAAGGCAAGATCGTAAAGCTGCATCTCGCCAACCAATATCGGCTAAACTCGTAGCAAATTTACTTCAAGTTGCTGGTGCGACAAGGGTTTTAGCAATGGATCTGCACGCCGGACAAATTCAGGGATTTTTTGATATTCCAATTGATAACTTTGTTGCGATGCCTATAATCGTCGAACATTTTAATAAAAAATTAAAAGATGAAGAAATAGTTATTGTATCTCCAGATCACGGTGGCGCTGTACGTGCTAGAGAAATGGGAAATATTATGAATGCACCTATTGCCATTATTGATAAACGCAGGCCACGTGCCAACGAAGTTGAAATTATGGGAATTGTTGGAGATGTCCAAAATAAAATAGCAATTATTATAGATGATATTATCGATACAGCAGGGACCATTTGTTCAGCAGCAAGCGCCTTAAAAGCGGCGGGTGCTAAAGAAGTGTATGCTGCTTGTACCCATCCTATCTTTTCTGGACCAGCCATTGAACGTATTAATAAAAGTGCCATAAAAGAATTAATTTGCACCAACACAATAAATTTAAGCGAAGATAAACAATCAGAGAAAATTATCCAACTAAGTATTGCACCACTAATGGCACAAGGTATATTAAACATTGTACAAGACCAACCGTTAAGTGGGTTATTTAAGTATAAAGAGCCAGAATAAAGAAATTTGCAAATAGCATGAAAAATCAACAGTTTTAACGATGCTTATTTCGTAATAATCATATTTATATTGACAATACATAAGATTTTGATATGATTACAATATAAAACAAAGCGATGAACAGGACAAAGTTTAACAGATGTATTTAGCGAGCTTGGGATGGTGAGAGCCAAGTTACAAAGTTAAGTGGAGAACCCCTGTGAGTGATGGAAGAATTAAGTAGACCCATCCGTTTACCAGCGTTAATGGTGTTGAGTGCCGGCTATGCCGGAATTAAGGTGGTACCGCGGATTATTCGCCCTTTATTGCAAAGGGCTTTTTTTATTATATGGAGGTGTTTTAAATGGATGTAAGAACATTGCATGAACGTTACAAATCATTAGGTGATCAAACCGTAGAGGTCGCTGGTTGGGTTAGAAACAACCGTGCACAAAAGGCATTTGGATTTATTGACTTAAATGATGGGACAAACTTTAATGGTATTCAAATAGTATATGAAGATGGCTTTGTGGAAGCTTTTAAATCAATTCAAAAGATTCGGATTGGGTCAAGTATCCGCGTCAAAGGAAAATTGATAGAAACACCGGATATGAAACAACCCTTCGAAATCAAGGCGACACAGATTGATTTGGTTGGAGATGCTTCTGAAGATTATCCGATGCAGCCAAAACGCCACAGCAGAGAATTTTTAAGACAAAATGCGCATTTACGCCCACGCACAAACTTATTTACCGCTGTTTTTAGAGTGCGTAGTATATTGACACATGCAATCCACAGCTATTTTCAAGAGCGTAATTTTATACATTTAGCGAGCCCTATTATTACTGGGGTCGATGCTGAAGGTGCAGGAGAATTTTTTAGATTAACGAACTTTGATCTAAGTAATATACCTAAAACAGAAGATGGCGCGATTGAATTTAAACAAGACTTTTTTGGTAAGCCAACATATTTAACTGTAACAGGGCAGCTTGAAGCTGAAATCTTTGCGCAAGCATTTTCAAGGGCGTATACTTTCGGGCCAACATTCCGCGCGGAAAAATCAAATACACAAACTCATGCTTCTGAGTTTTGGATGGTTGAACCAGAAATGGCATTTACGGACTTAAAAGGAAACATGGATTCTGCCGAAGAGATGGTTAAATACATTATTCAGTACGTTATAGATCGTGCACCGGAAGAGATGGCGTTTTTTGATCGGTTTGTGCAAAAGGGCTTGCTTAAAAAACTCAATGAAGTTGTTAATAAACCTTTTAAACAAGTAACCCATAAAGCAGCAATCGAAATTCTTCAAAAAGCGAAAGTTCAGTTTGAAAATACGCCTGTTCAAGGTAGTGATTTTGCTAAAGAACATGAAAAATATCTTGTGCAACACTTTGATGGGCCGGTATTTGTTATCGATTGGCCAAAAGATATTAAAGCATTCTATATGCGCTTAAATGATGATCTTGAAACTGTTGCGGCGATGGACTTGTTGGTACCACAAGCTGGTGAGTTAATCGGTGGGAGTCAACGTGAAGAACGGTTGGATGTACTCAAAAGTCGCATGAAAGACATGCAAATACCTGAAGCTGATTTATGGTGGTATTTAGATCTTCGAAAATATGGAACAACACCACATTCAGGATATGGAATGGGCTTCGATCGGATGTTAATGTACTTAACAGGGGTTGAAAATATTAGAGATGTTATACCTTTCCCAAGAACACCAAAAAACTGTGAATTTTAACACTAAAAAAAAGACTTATCAAATTTCTGATAAGTCTTTTTAATACTATTTTTTATCTTTTTTATCATCCATTGAAACTTTAGGAATATCTGTTTTAAATGCTTCAGCAAGTGTTGAAGCAAGACCGACCATACCTTGCATATCAGATGGAATAATAAGTTTTGTTGCTTGACCATCAGCAATCGTTTCCATTGCTTTGAATGCTTCAAGACGTAAGAATGCCTCATCAGCACCAGCTTCTTTAATGAGCTCAATACCCTTAGCTGTTGCGTTTTGGACTTTAAGAATCGCTTGAGCTTTACCTTCAGCCTCTAAGATACGTACTTGTTTTTCACCATCAGCACGTAAAATTTGTGACTCGCGTTCACCTTCTGCAGTTAAGATTGCAGAGCGTTTATTACCTTCTGCGATAAGAATTGATTGACGTTTTTCACGTTCTGCACGCATTTGTTTTTCCATGGCTTCGCGGATATCTTTTGGTGGAATAATGTTTTTCAATTCAACACGGTTAATTTTAATACCCCATGGATCTGTTGCTTCATCTAGAATCGAACGCATACGCTCGTTGATAACATCACGAGAAGTAAGTGATTCATCAAGTTCTAAATCCCCGATAATATTACGGAGAGTAGTTGCAGTTAAATTTTCAATCGCTTTGATTGGAAAGTTAACTCCGTAAGTATACAGTTTCGGGTCGGTAATTTGGAAGAAGACCACCGTATCGATTTGCATCGTTACGTTATCTTTTGTAATTACTGGTTGTGGATCAAAATCGACAACTTGTTCCTTAATTGAAACTTTCATTTTAATACGATCAATAAATGGTACTAAGAAATGAATCCCGACATCCCAAGTTACATAATATCCCCCTAAACGCTCAACGATAAATCGATTCGCTTGGGTGACAATTGTGAAGCGTGTTGCTAAATACACTAAAATGACTAAAATGACAATAATTGTTAAAATAAGTCCAGTTCCCATGTGTAATGCCTCCTAATTTAATTTATATATATCTATTATACTCTTTAAATACGTTCTTGCAATGGGTCAACGACATCAGCATCACTTAATATACGAGATTTTGTTAAGATATCGCGTAAAGTCTTTTTGTTTCTTGTTAAAATAATCATGTAAACATCTACAAAAATTCCAAAACCAAGTGTGAAAATCCAGTAAAAATATTTCAAAAATACCTCGCGTACGATTAGGTTTAATGGTGCTGGCGACCCTCTATATTCTAACCCGAGTAATTGTCTACCAAATGTTTGTCCTTTAAGGACGACATTATAAACACCGATTAAAACTAAGAACCCCCCGATGAGCATGACAGATTCAAAAAATATAAAATTATCTCTAACCTGATAGGCTTCTGGCGCGATATTTCTATAATACTGTAAAAGTTGGTCACGTTCATCAATAAATTCAGGACCACTTATTTCTTCACTATCATAACGATCTCGTAACACCTCAAACTCTTCAAGGTATTGCCCATGAACCGTTTCAAACTCATCCATTAAAGCATCAAAATCATCAATTCTGCTTATGTAAATAGGGCGAGCTATAGCGTAGTGTAATATGATAATAGCGGTTGCAACAATCAAAAAATCTAAGATAAATGATATTGTGCGCTTTAGGGCACCAGCATTCACAGTTTCACCACAATCAATTTGACCCCTTCAATTGATAAAATCTCAACTTTCTCATCAACTAAAACAATCTCGTCACCAGATGTAATTGCTGTCCA